>CAZMXZ010000001.1:0-29556 GCA_964570405.1 uncultured Candidatus Saccharibacteria bacterium
GGCTAAAAAAGAATTTGCCATCGCCAGCTTGCGTCTAGTTGTCTCGATTGCCAAACAATATGCTAACCGGAGTGCCGCCCTAACCCTTCTCGACCTGATCCAAGAAGGGAACATTGGTTTGTTTAAAGCGGTCGAAAAGTTTGACTGGCGCAAGGGTTACAAATTTTCGACCTACGCCACCTGGTGGATCCGCCAGGCGGTGACGCGAGCCTTGGCCGACCAATCGCGGACTATCCGCATCCCTGTCCACATGGTGGAAACAATTGCCAAATACAAACAGGTGGTGCGGCGCCTATCGCAAGACTTGGGGCGCGAACCGCTCCCCAGTGAGATTGCGACCGAGATGGGACTAGAGGTAGAGAAGATCCACTTGATCGAAAAGATTGACCAAAGTACGACCTCACTCGACAAACCAACCGATGATGATGATGAGAAGTCGACCTTGGGCGAATTTATTTCTGACGAAAAGATTCTCTCACCGGAGCAGGAGGTGTCACGCCGGCTGCTACGGGATCAAATTGAGGAGATCCTAGACGACTTGTCACCAAAAGAACGCAAAATTTTAGAGATGCGGCACGGCCTAAAGGATGGCGTGATGCATACCCTGGAGGAAGTTGGTCGCGAATTTGGCGTCACCCGTGAGCGGATCCGTCAAATTGAGGCCAAAGCCCACGAAAAAATCCGCCAGCACGAAAAAGCCCGCCGTCTCTTGGATTACTAACAATAATTAGTGTTATAATATCGATTAATGGCGAAGGCGATTAATCGTTGGCTAACGGCTTGGCGGAAACCAGAATTTTTTTTACGACTCGGCTTGGGTGCGGTCTACGCCTACTCCAGTTGGCATCTACTCCACGGCCACAAAAGTGATTGGGCAGAGATCCAAGGTTGGATTGAAGCCGTTTTAGCCATCGCTCTTCTCATCCCGTTTTGGCCGCGACGGCTGGTCAAGTGGGGGAGTCTAGTGGCGGCGATTGAACTGGTGATAGTCTTTAAAGTTGTGGGCATTACGCCCGATTCCTTCCCGCTGGTGGGCGTGATTGCGGCTGCTCTGGCCCTGTTTACCATTTATGAGCGTCATCCTCGCGGCCTATGATCGTTGGTCTTGGTTGGTACATTGTTAGTTTTTTGCTCGGCTTGAGCTCTGGCGTCTGGCCGGACTTGTTGCCGGTGATCTTGATCGTGGTGACCATGGCGCTGGCATCAGAACGCAAGCGGGCGATGATTTTGACTGTTACTTTTGCACTGACTTTTGTTTTGACGTCAATTTTTTTGGGTCTTATCGTCGGATTAGCGGCGGCCACGCTAACGGAGTGGGGGATAATGCTTGCCTTGGTTCGCCCACTAATTTATTTAGTTGTCGGCTTGGTAACTTATTGGCTGGCCTTGGGCGAGCTGGGTCTGCTCCCGCGGCCACTCCCACCACAACTGTTGTCACTGGCCCAATTTAATCGGGCTGCTACTTGGTGGTCAGCCGCCGGTCTTGGCCTAATGCTCGCTTTGCCGGGCATTATTAGTTTTGAACCAACCTTGCTCTTGCCCCTAACGGCTGCCCTCACGGCTAGTCGGTTGACCTTGGGCGCCTTAACCATGCTATTTTACAGTCTGGGTCGCCTCTTGCCGCTCTTTATTTTGGTGGCGGCCGCTTGGTGGGGTAAAAATCTTTTAGCCCAGTTGGCCAACTACCGCGAGCGCTGGCAAAAGACAGCCGGCTGGTTTTTGGTTTTTTTGTCGGGCTTGATTGTGGTTAGTAGTCTGGTGGCCAGTACTAATTTGTCGTTGCCGGTGGGGGCGATTAGTCTAATTGCTCTATGGCTCTGGCCGTGGTGGCATAGTGTTTGGCAAAAACGGCAACCAGTGGGGACAGTTTTATTTTGTTCTCTGACATTATTTTTATTTGCGCTCTATGTTTTACCTCAAGAAACTAATTGGTGGGGCTGGCTTGAGAGTTTTTCGCCGAGCATGACCTACCAGGAGTCAGCGGCTGTTAGGCGAGGATCGGTTGTCAACTTTAGTTATGCGCCTGATCCAATTTTAGTTGGCATCCCAACAGTTTTAATTTTTTCTCCCGCCGATGGAGCTACCGCTGCCCCCCTACCGGCCAGTGATCTGGCGGCTGGTCCGAGTGGCCAAATGCAGGCGGTGGCTATCCGTGATGATTTGAGTGAATTTTCCCACTTTGTGCCAACGCCGGATGATCGGGGATTGTTTACCAGTCAGTTTGTTTTCCCCAGTCCGGGGCGCTACAAAATTTGGTCCGAAATTAAGACTGGTCAGACGAGCAAAATTTTTGGCTTCCAACCCGTCGAGGTGATTGGCGGAGGAGTGGTGTCGGAACCAGGTAGTGACGAGGCCGGTCCGCAAACAGTTGGTCCGTGGCAAGTCAACTTGGCCAGTCCAGCCAAGTTGGTGTCTGGAGCCCCCCTGCCACTAACAATTGACTTAACCTCTGCCTCAGCCCAACCTAATCCCACGATCGATATTTATGTGGTGGCGGCCGACTCAGGCTATTTAGCCCACCAAACAATCAATCCGAGTGATGGTCTGGCCTGGTGGCGTGGTTTAACGGCGGCCGCTTTTGACTTACCGCTCCCGGCAGTGGTCGATCAAACTGGCACGGCCAATAAATTTTTTATTACCCTGCCGCGGCCTGGTGACTACCGAGTCTTTGTTGATTTGCTGACCAGCAGTGGTCAGCCCAGTAAAAACAAAGCGGCCGCCTTTTGGCTCAAAGTGGAACCACCCGATCCCGTTGGCAGTCTGACGGGGAGTCAAATGATTTTGGCTCTAGTTATTATTTTAGCCGCCGTTTCTCTCTTTAGTCGGTTGATCCAAATTAATCAGCGATAGAGTCCAATCAGTTTGGCCACGGTCACAATGCGGCCGGCGGTGGCCGCCATCAGGTCATTAACTTTGGTCGTGGCGGGCAAATTGAGTGTAGTATCGAGAGCATAAAGTTTAAACCAGTAATGGTGCGAGCCAGAGGGCGGGCAAGGGCCGCCATAACCAGACTGGCCAAAACTGGTCTGGCCCGCCACTGCCCCCGTGGGGACAGAGTTGGCAGCAATCTCGGTGGTAGTGGGAGGAATGTTCCAGAGTGTCCAATGAGTCCAGGTGCCGGCTGGCGCATCGGGGTCATCAACAATTAGAACCAAACTTTTAACGCCACTTGGCACACCAGAGATGGTGAGTGGGGGATTAATATTTTGGCCGTCACAAGTGTACTCGGCCGGTATTTTTTCGCCATCAGTAAAAGCGGTGCTAGTTATTTTCATATTACTCTTGGAGTTATTGTTAGGGGGCGATTTTACAAAAAATATCGCACCCAAGATTATAATAATTATTAAGCCAACTAACCAATATAATTTTTTCATATGATGGACCTAGCGAGAATCGGACTCGCGCCTCCACAATGCGAATGTGGCGTCGTACCACTAGACTATAGGCCCAATTTATTCTTGTTTTGGCTGACGGTTAAAAAATTTAACTAAGTAATTGGTGCCAATGATCAAAACGATCGTCAAAACGATGGCATAAATAAATTTGGCGATTATTCCGGCCTGATCAGACGGGTAGAGGGAGTCAATCAAGGCCTTGATGGCGTCATTCCAAGCCAGGCCGACCACCAAACCAAAAGCCGCCGTTAAATAACCGAGTATCTTTTCTTTAACCTCTTGGCCGAGCATCAAAAATCATTTTACTCATTTTTAGTAACTTGGCAAATAAAAAACCACCCGTTTAGGAACGGGTGGTCAACCGCGCTTCTTCAAAATTTCATAAAAGTATTTGTGCCAATTCGCCGTTTGGCCGTAGAACTCGGCTTCGCCGGCGACCAGGCAAAGGTCGGCTTCAACAGTTCGACCAATTTTCCGTTCCAGGACGACTCGCGTTTTTGCCGGATAACGCTTGATCGTGGCGCAAACAGCATCTAAGTGCTCATAACGGGAGCCTAATCTAAGCGCCACCGTTGGCACGTCGTCTTCCAGCGAGATCGGCGATTCAATGATCGCCTCGCCGATTAACTCGTAATTGGTCAAGCCATACTGCCAAAGATCAATAATGGCCAGACGGAGTTTATTTTCAGTCAGTGGCTCCGGTAGCCAATCAGCGATCCGTCGGGCAACAGCCGAATGGATCCAGACCCAGACATCATCCAGATCAGTTGGCTCTCCTTGGCGTGGCAAGTAGGGACGGTTGATTGGCCGAGACCGGCGGTTTTTCCGTCTCCGATGGCGACCCATGGGTTCTCCTTTCAGACCAATTTCTAACTCTAAGTTACCACCTTTTGATTTTTTGGCAATTTAAATACCCCACTTGTTGCCAAAAGAGATTTTAAGGTTTAAAAATACGATCAGTATAATTATGAAGAGCGGGGTCTTGGCATAACTATACCACCAAGGGAAAATGCGGATATAAGCCGTACTTTGTGAAAAAAAGTATGTAGATGGAGTGGAACACTCAGAGTAAAAAGAAAAAGGCCGACCCCGAAGGATAGGCCCGTATTGTAAAGAAGCCAAGTCACGCTGGACTATCCGTAGAAGGGGCATTCCGAGAGGCTTAGCCACTCATCGTACCCACTCAATAAAACCTGGCCAATCTTATTGAGTTCCAACTCTGGATCTTCAAGACAGGCGACCTTGACGTATTGGAGGGCTTCGCCAGAACCACCAGCCTTAGCCCAGATCCCATCATATTCCCACAAGGGACGAACAAATGATTCGATCAACACGTCAGAGTATTTGCCCTTAATCTTGCCTCCGACTTTGTAGCCCATCATCTCTGTCGCTTCGAGTATCTCAACTGCACCAGTCTGATGGGCTTGAAGTACAGGCTGGAAGTCCTTGAGCAATTGAAGGCAGTACTCGTCGCTACTGGCAGCGCATTTTTGCAACAGTCCAAAGTGTTGCTCCCAGTCGAGCTGGTGCTTGGCAGGATCTTTAATGGGGCAGAACTCCTCGATATAATACCCCAGCACCCTGGGATCATTTTGCCCGGGCCAGATAAGGCGTCGGTCCTGGCAACAATGATGGTTGGTGCTAGTAAAACTGGTTAGAAATACCGCCACTCCCATTGGGAATTGGCCGGGTGCGATTTTCTTGAGGATTGTCTCGACCATTTGTTGTCTCGACTCCCACTCGGTAGCCATGATGCTTAATCTCCTTCTTTATGATCAAATTTTCAAACCTAGTTCTGGTTAATTTATAGCATTTCGGATTTCTTATGTAAATAGTTTGACATATCGAAAAGAAAAGACTCCGGAGCAAATCCAGAGCCAAAAAGGTTTTGACCGAAGAGTTTTATGTCTCGTGGGTGCCAGCAAAATGCCAGTAACCGCACCACATACAGTCAATGGGCCGGAGATCAAATACTCGATCAACGGCATCGCCGTAGAGGCAGGGCACCCGTTCGATACCTTTGGGGTCAAGCCAGATTGTACCAAAGCCAGCAATGGGATACTTCCTTTGGATGCCCGGATGGGCCAGAGCAAAACTCGATAGCTCGTGGTTAGTGCTGGGCCGCAGATGCTTCCGCTTAAACCTAGCGTAAACCTCTGCTGGTTCAACAAACTGACCAAAGTTGATGAGTTCAATTTTGCCTCCCGGTCGCTTGATCAATTCGCACTCTCGTGAACAAGTGGAAAGGTCAAGATATTTGTTGATTTTGGTAAAGTTTCCAGCCTCGATCAGATATTCGAGCGGAAGATGGTAGAGAAAATCAACCGAAAAAATGTTGTCTTTGGGCAGATCATAATTAACGACCTGCCTAGCAAACTTTTCAACCAATGGCAGGTCAGCGGTGGTGAAAGGACGGCAAAGGTCATTGGTATGACCACCCCACCGCCTCACTTCCGCCTCTAACCTAGTTAAGAGACTAGTACCCATGACTAAACTACCCTCCTTTAAAGATCTTGTGCTGGCTCAAGCTCTAGCACACTATGTCCAAAAAGAAAAGGCCTTACGGTATGAGTAGTGTACTCTTCCATGAGGCTTAATAAATAATTGCGGGGATCAAAACTTTCCAGACTGTAATGCTTGCCATTATGGCCGGCACCACCACTCCGAAAAATGCTATAAACTTTTTAAGTCCATGACTCTGTGAGAAAGCTTTAGTCCAAACCACAAAGACAAAGATATTGACACAAAGTTGTAGGCATCCTGCCAGTACGCTAGATCCCGAAAAAAAATTTGTGAAATTCGCAATCAAGAAAAAGGACGGACCAATCAATCCTGAGATAGTCATCCATTTTGAGTTTTTATCTATCAACCTGGCCTCTCTTTCAAGAAAATTAGAGTGGGCGACAGAGTTTCTACTTTAGAGAATAACACCGTAGTTATAAAAAGTCAACCCTGGCTCCTTTTGGTACGGGATGTCGGAGCTTTTTGTAGGTAAAAAGAAAAACCGCTCGTCAAGAACAACAAGCGGACTCACCAGTCAAGAAGATTCCTGGTTCACCTGAAATCACTTTCTGTAAAGAGCGAGCCTGATGCCAAGAGCGATGAGTATGGCGCCGGTCACTCGCTCAAACCAGACCGAGACTTGCTCAAAGATCCTCTTCACTCTCTCGACAGACAGAACAGTGGCCAGGAGTGAAAACCAAGCAACAGCGATGAGCATGATTTCCAAGCCATAGGCACAGCGCAAGACTAGAGAGCTATTAGGAGCAACCACTACACTGAACAGACTGACAAAGAACAGCGCGCACTTTGGGTTGAGCAGGTTAGTAAGAAGACCTGTTCGAAAAGCCCTAGCCGGAGTCATAGTTACAACACTCCTGCCTACTAATCCAACAGTTTTTGTTTCAGAAGTAGATCCTCTCTTCGAATGAAATGATCGTATACCAAGATAGACTAGATATAGCGCCCCAAGCCACTTGATAACATTGAAGAGAGCTATGGTCTTCGAGATGATATACGAAATGCCGAGAACTGAAGCTGCGACCCACCAGATAATCCCAACGGCAATACCAAGGGCTGTTGCGAGCCCAACTCGTTTTGAGTAGAGCAAGCTGTTACGAGTAACAATGAGAAAATCTGGTCCGGGACTTACAACAGCGAGAGTACCAACAACCGTCACAGCGAGAAAGGTGGTATTCATGCAAAATCTCCTTGTAAAAATACTGAGTTCTAGTCAATTTATAGCACGTTTTATAAAAAAGAAAAAGGGCGTCCCACTTAGGTACGCCTATAAAACTTAGTCTGAAGTCAATATTCTTCTTCCTCGCTGAACCGGTCCTGACCGTGATCCCAAGTACCAAGGTCCATTCCTGAGGGTTCCTCTCCACGATCATCGGCCTGGCAGTAATTGCATGTTGCTAACCTGGCTTGATCAGGCGGTACTAGAGCCATCCCAAAAAAGTTATGACCACAGCCTCCACAGTATGGATGGATCCAGTCAGGAGGTGGTGCAGTTTCTGGCATTTTCTTTATCCTCCACTAATTGTTGATGAATCTGCCTTATTCCTAACACAGATAAGAAACATTGGTCAATACTCGACTCCGCGGGCAGCCTGCCTGCCGATAGGCAGGGATTCTTCCCCTACGGGGGCAGGTATGTCCTCTGAGCTCCGGCGGCAGGATTCGAACCTGCGACCAATCGCTTAACAGGCGACTGCGCTACCACTGCGCCACGCCGGAGCTCAAGTGACATACAAGGTTATTTAGTTTTCAACGCGGGATTCGATCCTTACAGGATCAGTATACCTTTTGGATATTTTACTCGCTTCAACTCAAAAATATCTCAAGAAGGTTTTTCGGCACTCTAGGTATTCGCGCCTCAACCTGCGACCAATCGCTTAACAGGCGACTGCGCTACCACTGCGCCACCGCGGAGCCGGGGCATCTAAAACAACCCACATCCTAACGCCAATTTTCCCAAAAAGCAAAGCGACAGACATAGTCTGTTCGTCACAAGCGGCGTTTGAGATATAATATTAGTCATGAAGATATACGACAATTTAAAAAAGCATCAGTTTTATTTCATCTACGCTGTCATAGCAGCCATGACATTCGGCATATATCTACATGTTTCGGCGATCGTTTTTGGAAAAGATTTGTTATTACAGCGTTTTTTTACTCCGACTGCCGACATGTTTCTTGCCGTTCTCATTGCGTGGGGCAGTATTGGTCTTATTGCATATCGAAAGACCGTACATTTGCCTAACATCTTCATAAAAATTGTTTATTATTTTACCACAGTACTTTTTACCCTGAGCGTGCCTATACACGCATATACTTTTTTCTCGCGAAGCACCGAGTATGTCCGCTTTTTTCCTTTGTGGTATAGCTATGCAGAAGCCCCGGTCTTCATAATCATACTAATTGTATTTTTGAATATTAAGATATCTTCTCGCAGTGAGTAGAGAGTCTGGTTATTTGTCGAGCCAGATTTTCTATAACCCCACAAGCTGCTGCATTTTGTGGCGGGTCTTGTAGCCGACGTATCCCGATACCGGAGCAATATTGTATTTTGTTTGGAATGTTTTGACGGCTCCTTCGGTGAGATTGCCGAAATAGCCGGAGATGATCGCTTCTTGGTAACTGCCTTCGTAGATAAGATACTGCTGCAAGTCTTCCACATCTTCTCCCTGATCACCCTTCTTGAGGTCGGTATCAAAGACAATCACATCGGCTGGAATATCAAGTTTGGTTTCAGAAAGCGATATGGTGTTTAGCTCCTTCTGCGTTGCGGCATCGACAATTCCGGTTTGTGGAAGCCGGTGCTTAGTTTGGAAACGCTTGAGTGCTGCCTCAGTGAGCGATCCGAAGTAGCCAGTTATGTATTTTTCAGGATATGAATCTTTGTCTGCTGCCAGGAGCTCTTGCAAATGTTCGATCTCGATATCCTTGTTGCCTTTTTGCCACGTTTCCACGAAATGAAGGACTGGGGTCGAAGAGGCTAGCGTGCCACTTTCGTTGAACTTCACTTGTCTTACTCCGGCAACTGGGGCAATTGTAATGTTCACAGCTCTCGACGAACCTCCGCCGGAGCTGCGGGCAAAGACTGTGTAGTTGTGAGAAACTCCATTAATTACATTGGTATCAGTAAACGTCTCGCTGTTGCCTTCGTAAATAACCTGACTGTCTCGTTCGACGACCACGTCTTCGTTCACACCCGGATTTCCGTCATTGATCTCAAAAACTACTTCGTGGTCTGCTCCCGTTACGTCAACAATCGGAGTTTCTGATTCGTCCGTAACTACAGGTGCAGGGGGTGTTGTGGAAATATTGGAAGAACTGCCGGTGGTAGTAAATGTGTAGTCCTCAGAAAAAGTAACATTTCCGACTTCGTCTGTAGATTTTACTCGATAATGATAGGTAGTTCCTGAATTGAGATTGTTCAAAGAAATCGAATGAGAAGTAACGAGTGTTTCAGTATTCGCACTGGAAGATCCATATACGGTAAGAGGGCCATACTCAACTTGCGACGTTGCTCCTTTATCTGTTGTCCAAGAAATGGCTACCCCCGTGTTTGTCACTGATCCAGAAGAGACAGATGTAATATTTGCCGGCGGGACTATGGGGATCGAGTAAGTGAGCGTCGCGAATTCATCATTTGGAGAAACAGTCGCAACTGATGCACCAAGCGGTTTTGATTTCACCCGGAAGATATAACCGGTATTTGGTGTAAGTCCGGTAATGGTGACTGAGTGAGATGTCGTTAGTGTTGAATCAAGCGGCGTCAGTGATCCAAAGTTTTCACTGTTGCCATATTCCACTTCTGAATCCGATGGCAAATCGGTATTCCAAGCTATTGTGACTGTCGAAGTCGAAACTGATGCCGCTTCAATTCCAGAGATGAGAACTGGGGGAGCTTGCGGAATTGTTTGAGGAGCCTGGGAGGTAATTATCTCGCCAACCGTACCAACGGTTTCCGTCGTAAAAGAGTGCGGGCATGATGTGGCGGAATTTCCGGCAATGTCGGTAGCGTGGATACAATAGTAATAGGTGGTTCCGGCAGTGAGGCCTGTAAGAATGGCACTATGCGCAAGAAGTGCACTGAGCGACAGTGTCGCATGAGAGCCATAACTTTGGGTCGTGCCATATTCAAGGGTTGAGACAGCAAGCTCATTGGTGTCCCAGGCAAGCGTAACGTCTGTGATGCCAAGCGATGCGGTGCCGATTCCAGAGATGATAGGCGGTATAGTATCGGCAGGAGTTTGGACTTGGGCTTGAACGTTAATCGGCGCAGGAGATGAGATCGACTCAGTCATAAGTGTCTCATCCGAAGTGATCGTCTCGTTGCCGAGCTCATCGCTCGTGATAATTCGGTAATGATAGAGAGTATTTGGAGTGAGGCCACTCAGTGCAACAGCGTGAGTTAACGCAAGAGTGGTATTAAGATTTGTCGATTCTCCATAGCCGGCAGTTGTTCCATACTCGATGCGGGCGTTACCGACCTCGCTTGTGGTGAAATTGATCGTGGCACCCGTCGTTGTGATCGAAGCAACAGTAATAAGGCTTACATCAGGCGGTGTTGTATCAACGATCACTGTTTGCGAAGCCGTGGTGAATGTATGGTCACATGAATTTGTCACGTTATTGGCAAGATCATGGGTGTGGATGCAGTAATAATATGTTGTACCGGGAATAAGACCGGTCAAAATTGCTGTGTGAGCTAGGAGTGCTGTCGCGGCGATGGTCGGGTTTGATCCATAGCTCTGTGTGGTTCCATATTCAAAGGTTGAGATGGCCAGTTCGTCTGTCGTCCAAACTAGTGTCGCATCATGTGTGGCAAGCGAAAGACTTGCCACACCAGAAATCACCGGACCAGTTGTGTCAGCGGGAGAGGTAACTATTTGCACCACCGGCTCGGTTACGGCAGGAGGAGCAGGTTCAACATGAGGAGCGGGCGGGGCTGGCGGGGCTGGAGGTGTTTCAACTGGTGGCGGAGTGACTCCACCAAGCTGGGCGAAGACCGGAAGAGTGTTAAGCAGAAGCAATCCGATAATCACCAGAGAGGAAAAGAACTTTTTCATATGACCTAAGTATACTAGACGATAACTTTAATAGATAGCAAGCATGAGCAAGATATCTTTTTTGTTATATAATTGAGGTATGAACATTTCAAGAACAAAATTCGTTGTTCTCTTCCTCATTTCGACCTTCACCTTTATGTTTATTTCGAACGCTCTTTTTGGCACAGAGGCCCGAGTTTTTCCCTGGCACGAAAAGTCTTTTTTAGGTACGGATTCACCCATAGCCTGGAAGAGTGCTGGGTATAAAATTTCATATCCTGTTAAAGTTGTTTTGATCGGACCATTTGACAATTTATTTCACGAAGATCCGCCACCCCCACTTGTTGCCGCCGTATTTGCTGCCTATTGGTCAGTCCTGGCCCTAGTTATTTATTACCTGCTTAGAAAATTAAGATCGTCTGTTTAATACAAACTTTTGCGATGGGCTTAAAGGCTTGTTTGGCCTGTGCCCACATCCAGCCCAACAGCAGGGGCGACGTTTGCCTTGTTTAAGTTCCGAACAAACTCGTTTGATGTGATCTTTTCTTGTCTCCGGCTTTTTAACCGAGATGATCCAACAGATCCATTCATTACGGGCGAGCGGCGTAATATCTTTCCAGACAGCTAAGGCCGCCTTATCGGCCATTAAAGCCTTTCGCAAATCAATCGGCACTTTATGCATCTCAATTATTTTAGCAAATTTCCGGGTTGACTTTAAGCTTTATAATTGACAGTAACTTTTTATGGTGATAGTAATTTGGCTAGAGATAGAGAAAAGGAGAGAAGTTTATGTGGCGTTTGCGTTACACTCAGCAGGCCTACAAAGGAGCAGTGGCCTTTGCCTGCCATATTGATTTGCCGCAAGAGATTAAGTTTGAAGAGCGGGAATTGGCGCGGGCCAAGGCCGAGGAACAGCTGACCAAAAAAATTGAGACCAGCCGCTATCCCGCTGGTTTTAATGACTTGCGACTCTGCTGGGAAGAATCTTTAAGAAAGAAGACGGAGGAATAATCATGGATATTCCAAAGGATAAAAACTATCCGCTGGATAGCGTCCAGTGTGATCACTGTGGCGGGCATGGTTGCCAAAACTGCAGCAGTCGGGGATGGCTAACACCCCGCGATCATCCACTAGGCCGGAAGTGTAAGTACGCCAAGTGCGATAAGCCTCTCTCACCCAACCACCTGGCCATCTATTGCTCCAACCAGTGTGCTTACAATGATGCTTGAGGCGACGATTGAGCTAGCACCCGTTTTGCTAGCTCTTTTTTGTAATAATTAATCTAATTGGGCGCCTCTATTGACTTTATGTGGCTGATATGCTATATTTGTAGGCAGAAGTATGGAGTCAAAATTTTAGGTGGAAGGACTTTAAGACAATGGTCAATTCAACGGTCGAATCAGTCGACCACAAGTATGGTTTTACTCTACTCCTTCAGCATGGCAAAGGAATGGCGTCGAAGCATCTGGACCACTACACCAAGTATTGCCAGGAACTTCGGGACCACCCATTCGGCCTTGACCTCCCAGTCCCGAATCCTATTTTTGGTCGGGAGATCCGCTACGTTGGGGCAGGGGCGACCGACATCTCGGTCGACGTTTTCCTGGCCAACATCCGGTTTTGGACCAATTGCCATGAGAACGCTCTGGTTGAGAAACTGCGGGTGATCAATAGCCCTGATCCACGCCACACGAAGAAGGAGAACCAGCGGGTTTCCTTTGAGGTTTGGATCGGTACGCTCGTGATCATCTCGGGCGAGACCAACAACTTCAGCGGCGCCGGCAATGCCGCCAGAAGGCAACTCGAAAACGTTTTTGCGACGCTTTCGATGATCTACGCTGTGCCGATCGAGCGTGTCAGTCTTAAGCAGGCAGTTTCGCTTGACCAGCTCCACGGCTGGCCGGCCGTCGGCAGTCGAGTTTAAAGTCGAGGGTCAGACAGATCACCAGATTCTGTTTGGCCTTTTTTCTTTTGTAATAATTAATCTAGTTAATCGTCTGCTCACTTGGAAAAGATGGTCGGCATTTATAAGATAATTTAAAATTTATGGCCTACGTATGCCGCTTAAGGTCACTATTATCTTGGGCACACTCAAGCGCAAGTCCCGACGTCAATTTTCCCACACGGAGATCCTAAGCCAGATCTTAGCCGACGAGCTAGCTAAACATAATGCCAAGACGGAGATTATTCCACTAGTCGAGTACTCGATCCCACCGGGGACTAAGAGTCATATGGGCCGGGGCGACGACTGGCCACGGATTCTCTCTAAGTTGATGGTTAGCGATATCATTATTTTAGCGACTCCAATCTGGTGGGGTGGCCATTCATCCTTGATCCAACGCGCGATCGAGCGTCTCGATGAGCTAAATGATAAGATTGTGGAGACTGGTCAGTCAGAATTCTTAAACAAAGTTGGCGGCATCGTTATTACTGGAGCCGAAGATGGGGCCGAACACATCATTGGTAATCTGGCCAACTTCATGATTTGGAATGGCTTGACCCTGCCACCAGCCTGCTCCCTATCCTACCTGGGAAGTTACAAGGCTAAAACGGCGGCCGGCTTGAAGCGGGAGTTACTAAAGCACTCATATACTCTCGGGATGGCCCGGACGATGGCGCATAACTTAACCACTATGGCCAGAATACTCAAGATCAATCCATTGCCAGCTCAAGAGAAGAATAGCCAGCGTCTAAATTGATTATTAACCTGTTTTTATTAATTATTAATAAGAAAAATTATGAAAAAAATGGATCCTGTCGTTCACTTCGAGATGGGTTATCAAGATAAGCAGCGGATGATTGATTTTTATACTAAAACATTTGGCTGGAAGGCCCAAATGCTTGGTCCCGAGATGGGCAATTATGTGGTAGTTCAGACAACCGAGACGGATGATAAAGGAATGGTCCAAAAACCGGGAGCGATTAATGGCGGTCTGTATAAAAAAACTGATAGCCCGCTCTCCCATGCCCCTTCCGTCGTCATTGCCGTTGACGATATCCATGAGTCAATGAGGATGGTGGAAGCTGGCGGGGGCAAGATCTTGGGCTCGATGGATAAGGACGGGAAGCATACCAATGAGCCCCAGATGATACCGGGCGTGGGTCTGTGGATCTCGATTATGGATACGGAGGGCAACCGTGTCTCGATGCTCCAACCTAAAGGAATGTAATTATTAATTAATTTTATAAATTTATGTATATCGTTAGAGAAATTTTTACGGCCAAACCTGGTCAAGCCGGGAAGTTGGCTAAATTATTTAAAAAGGGCTGGGCCAATATGCCCAGCGCCCGCGTCCTAACCGACTTGATCGGACCTTACAACACGGTGGTGATGGAGATGGAGATCAACAGCCTGGCTGACTGGGAAAAAATGATGGCCGACTACAAAGCCGGCAAAATGGGAAAGATGGATCCGGAAGTTGGCAAAGAATTAGCTCACTACCACGAGATGTATGAGAGTGGTCGGCGCGAGGTCTATCAGATTGTTGACTGATTTATTTTTTGGTAGACGAGTTGGGAGAGATCACTGATAACCTTTTCCAACTGGTCAAAATTTTGACCCTGGGTCATCACGCACAAAAAGTAGGGATGGGCGGGGTAATAAATAATACCGCAATCATGGAGCTGATGTGAGATGACTTGGCCCTGCCCATCAATGCTGGTATGCTCGCCAAACTTGTGGGCCACGATCGTGCCTTTAGGCAAACTGGCCACCAAACCCTTGGTAAAGGTAGTGTAGGTCAGGAGTTGGAGAGCCTGCTCCGAGACGTTACGCGGCAGATAGGTTGAACTGTAGAGAATGCGAAAAATCGAGGAGTAGGTCCGGGGCGACATAAAGTCGGTGGTGGTAATGGTTGGCGGTGGTGCCAGTTCTAAGTCCTTAAAAACATTTACGAAACCTTGATGATTGTGATTGTAGAGGGTAGAGAGAGCGGCATTATCTGACTCAATGATCATAGTCAAAATAAGATCATGGACCGAGTATGAGCCACTGGCCAGCGGATGCTCGGGCGGATAGTGCTGGCCCGGATCAAGCACGCGCTGGTAGGACAGGTGCTCACTTAAAATATTGGGATTAACCTCGGCCTCTTTGAGGTAGCCGATCATCATGGCCACCTTCATCATACTTGAGGGATCATAAAGCGCATTCTCATTGACGCCGGTCCACTTGGCAGTATTAACATCACGAAAGTAAGCCGAAATGTCGCTGGCCTGATTTTTGCTAATGGCCTGATCAATGTAAGTGGCGATGGAATTTTTTAGTTGATCATACTCTGGCGCTTGGCGGGGTGAATCAACTAAGAGCAGGGGATTGATATAGTGGTAGTTTTCATCATTCTCTCTAATCTCGATTAGGCGACCTGGTTGCCGGGCAGCGTAACTGATCCGAATAAACCAGCCAAGGGTGGCGCCTAGAAGGAGGGCAAGGCCAAGAGACCAATAAAAACGACGGGGACTAATCACTCAAACATTTTACTATATTTGATTTATTGTTCAACTTATGATAGGGTTGTGGTCTATGGCTCGCACTAATACCGATTTAAAAATTAGCGAACGGCAGATCTCCCTAGCTGATTTTTTAGAGTCCTACAACAAAAATATGCCAGACAGCTTCCCGCGAGCCACCGTCGCCCTGCTCAAAGAATTCCAGGCCGCTCATAGCTCTCTTTTTAAACATGGCAACTTGTGGTCGCTTGATCAACACCGCAAAAAATTAATGGATTGGCTGCCCCGCCAAGCCGCCTGAGCACCGCTTCTTGACTTTTCTGCTTCATATGCTATAATGGCAGGCAGAAATAGTGAGTTAAAATCTAGGTTAGGAGGAGTGCCGTGCTCGCTTGGCTCGTCACCTTCGCGCTTACCAGTTTAGTTTTCTTGGGCGGCTGGCTAGCCTACCAGGATCAAATGCTGACGGTTTTACAGATGAAACAAAAAGGCGTGACCCTTGGCCTGCCTTTCCTCGCTCATGGTGGAATGTGGGGTGATCTATTGATCATCAATATTCTACTGATGTTCATTGTCCCAAGGCATGGTAATAGTTGGTCAACTCGATCAATTGTTATCGCCCTTATGATTGGGACAACCGTCAGTGTGATCATGCACTTTTCCTACCTCAACATAAAGTGGCCGGAAGCACATGTGCAAAACGGACGTTTAACCCGAGCGGGCTGGGTCCACCTCGTCTATATGGCGGGGATAATGGGGGTATTGGTTCTGTTTTATTTTTACACGCCAAACCCCTCGCCTAGAATTGTTATTGCGACGTCGGCCCTACTTCTGGTCCATCTGGTTCTTGGCTTGCACTTCGTGCTCGGCTTGATCAAACCATCGTGGTATCCGGGGCGGCCACTCTCTGATCCGGCGACGTGGATCACCCTCGGCTCATCCAGCTTACTCTTGGCTTGGAGAACCTGGTACCTGATCCGCTAACCAAGGTCACAAAATCACTATCGCTCGCGCCACCAGGCCGGGCGATTTTCTTTTACCGCTCTATCGTATTACTTTATAGCCAAAGCGGCGCTTTATGGGGTGGGGGAGGAGAGCCACCAATGTCCAATGGGTAAAAACCTTGAGCCAGCCCTCTTTAACAAAACGACGAGTGGAGGTGGCAACAAGAGTGGTGGGCCAAAAAAAGAATTGACCATACCCCCTGGCTTGATTGATCAATTTTAAATCTTCCCCCATCCTCAAGCTCTCATCAAAATTGATTTGATCCAAAACGTCTTGCCTAATAATTTGTAAAGCGTAAGACGTTTTGGTTAAACGATGGCCAAGATCATAAAAAGCAAACCAAAACTTAGCCGTCAGACTAACCGATAGCGGCAAGATCGTGGTCGTGCCGACCACAAAATTTTTGGTCACGTGATTTTGTAAATAAATGTTTAGATCGGCTAAGAAGTCTGGCTGCAAAATGGTGTCGGCATCCAAAAAGACTATCCACTGACTATGCGGGCCTATTTTTTGGCGTCCCAAGTTTTTGGCCGCCGAGACGCTGGCGACTGGGCTGGTCAAAACCGTCAGATTAGTTTGAGCCAAAGCTTTGGCCACCTCATAAGTTTGATCATTACTACCATTCTCGACCACTATCACCTCAAACCTGTCGGGGGGATAATTTTGGGCCAGCAGGTGTTTGAGGGTGTTGGCCAAATAATGTTCCTCATTGTGAGCCGGAATGATTAAGGAAAAAAAATAGGGCGGGGGAGACATAATTTTAAGCTATAATTTTGCGCTGGAGCTGCCGTATCAATCGGATGATTCCCAGTAAAAGGATAACAACTACTATTACCAAAAATGCTTTACCGATCACCGAATTGATAGTCACATAAAGGTTGCCAAAAGAGTAGCCAATGGCGATCAGCAGGCCTGACCAAATCAGTTGGCCCATAAAGTTGATGGCGAGATAACGGCGAAAGGGGATGTGCGAGAGACCAGCGGTGAAGAGGATGGCCAAGGCCAGGCCAAGCCCGTTGGTGGTTTTGGAAAAAAATAAAATCTTTTCGTGGTGACGATGAAAAATCTCTTTGACTTTGTTTATATGTTTCTCTGTTAAGTCAAAATATTGACCAAACCGCGCCACAAAACGGTGGCCCCACCAGTAGCCAATGGTGTACCAACCGACGTCGCCAATTAGATCGCCCAACATTAAAGAGAAGTAAAGCGGCCAAAAATGGAAATAGCCGGCAAAAAGGAGAGCGCCAGAAGTGAGTGAGAGAAAGGGTCCCTCAATAATCGCTAGAACCACGATAATTAAATAAATCGTCAGAGGATGGAGAGTGACGAGCTGGATCAGATAGGCCGTCATAACTTAAGTTTGACTAAACAGTTTATGATCACGAGGGAAGAGCCAAATGGCTAGATGGGCAATGGCGTAGGTAATAAAGAAGGCCGAGAGCACATCAATCGAGTAATGATAATGGCCAAGCAAGACCACCACGGCAAAGAGGACCGACGCGGCCAAAAAAAAGTAACGCAATGGTCGCTCGGGCCAAAAAATAATGGCCAGTAAAAATGGTAAACCAGTATGGCCGGAAAAAAATAAGTCCCCGCCAAAAGTAAACCAATGGATCAAACGATTGGGGGCCATCACCGCCTGGTTGGGGAAGGGGGCAATGTGCGTCAAAATGATAAAGAGTGAGCGGACTAAAACAAACAAGGCAATAGCCTTAAGTGTAAATGGTAACTTGGTGGGGTGATAAATGATCCAGGCCGTGACAAAAATCCAAAAGACAATAAAACCGTAAATAAAGATCATATCCACATCCAGAGCGGGAATATTGTCTAAAATGATATCGGTCACCGAGTTGCTGACGTTTCTGGTGGCAAACTGACCAGCGGCTTGATTAATAAAAAAGCTGCCAATCAAAAGGAGGATCGATAAACCGGCCGACAGGAGCCAGGCTCGGTCGGTAAAATAAGGTTTATATTTGTTGACGACCTTATCCATATTAATCAAGGCTAGTTTACCATACTTGTGTTAACCTTAAAGGGTAAAAATTATGAAAATTTCGGTCGTTATTCCAGCCCTTAATGAGGCCAAGCATATTGGGGCCGCCCTGACGACCCTCCAGGCCCAGACCTACTCTGACTATGAGGTTATTGTGGTTGATAATGGTAGTAATGATGGCACCAGTGAGGTGGCCAAACAATTTGCTGTTAAGGTAGTAACGGAATCAAGGCGGGGACTACTTTGGGCCCGGGAGGCCGGTCGGCAAGCCGCCCAGGGCGAGATCATTGCTAACCTTGATGCCGATTGCTTGCCACCACCGGATTGGCTAAGTCGGGGAACAAAATTTTTTACTGACTCAAAGGTGGTGGCGGTGACGGGACCCTATGATTATTATGATGGGGGAAATTTTTTTCGCTCGCTCTCACTTTGGAGTCAAAAATATATTTATCTGGCCGCTAATAACTGGCTCCAAAAATTTGGTTGGGGAGCCGTTTTAATTGGGGGGAACAATTTTATTCGAGCCCAGGCCTTAAACCAAGTTGGTGGCTACAATACCACTCTTACTTTTTATGGTGAGGATACCGATACGGCCAAGCGGGTGGCCACGGTAGGGCAAATTATTTTTAGTCGTAATTTGATCCAGCCCACCTCCGCTCGCCGTTTTAAGACCGAAGGCATTTGGCGGTTGACCCTCCGTTACTTGTATCACTTTTTTAAGGTAATATTTAGTAATGCTTGAGTCATTAACAAAATGGTGGGCCAAAGATAATTCTCGTTTGGTGGCCAGTCTTTTTTTGCTCTTACTGGCTAGTACCGCTTGGGGGCAGTGGCAAGCTCATCAGCAAGGGCAAAATTTGCAGGCTACTGATAGTCGCTTAGCCTCGACGACGACGGAGCTGGTCCGGCTGGAGGGGGCGTTGAGCCAGTTGGCCAGCCAAAATACTAGTCTGGGTCAAAGTTTGCAAGAGCAGAGTGCGGCCTTTAGTGAGCAGTTTAGTAAAGTCTCAGACACGGTGGGGACGCTCGACAAACTTAGCAAAACCGATCCGGAGCTTTTGCAAAAATATTCTAAAGTTTATTTTTTAAACGAGCACTATGTGCCGGCCAGTCTGACCAATATTGATAGTGCTTATCTGTTTGATAAAAACAAGCCGCTTCAGATCCTTACAGCCGTCGCCCCCTTTTTACAAAAATTATTGGTGGCCAGCCAAAGTGCCGGTCTTAAACTCCAAATCATTTCCGCCTACCGCTCCTTTGGTGAGCAGTCCAGTTTGAAGGGGAGTTACAAAATTCTTTATGGGGTCGGAACGGCCAATCAATTTTCGGCCGATCAGGGTTACTCCGAGCACCAATTAGGGACGGCCGTAGACTTTACTAACCCGACGGTGGCCGATAGTTTTAGCGGTTTTGCCCAAAGTCCAGAGTATAAGTGGCTGACCGATAATGCCTACCGCTATGGTTTTGTTCTTTCCTACCCCGCTGGTAATCGTTACTATACCTTTGAGCCTTGGCATTGGCGCTTTGTGGGCGTTGACTTAGCCACCCGCCTCCACCGTGATGGTGAATATTTTTACAACCTCGATCAGCGGACGATCGATGGTTACCTATCAGTTATCTTTGATTAGTTTAGTAGGTAGGAACAAGACCCTTGGCTTTGACTGGCACGTTGACTGAGGCGCCACCGGTCGAGGTTGCCATAACTTTGATTTCCCCGTTATCAATTTCGAGTTTGGTCTCTGGTTTGATCTGGAAGTTTTCCTTAACTTGACCATCAATATCCATCCCGGCCGAGTGACTAGCCTCGGACTTCCCGCCGTGGACCATCACATGGTTGTTGCTGTCCACGTCAATTGTGGCGTTGCTCTTGCTATCAACTTTGACCACTGGAGCAAAAATGTAAAGACCATTACCGGTTAAGTGGAGTGAAGCGTCAGCTAAGAAATCTAGGTTAACACTGGTTTGCCCGGTCTCGGTGACGACGACTGGACCATTAAGCTGCAATTCGCCCGAGGGGACTTTGGCTTCAGTCGTGCTGCCGTTTTTAGTAGTGACGGTCACACTGCTTACCATTAGTCGGATTTGATCATAAGTGCCAATGGGCAAGGTTGTGCTGGCTAAGAGGGAGGCCTGACCGCCGGCCTTGAGAGCTAAGAGATCAAAAGTCTGCGTGGCGGTGGAAATGGTCGTCCAACCGGTTGAGGTACTGTGGAGGGCCAAACCATCGAGGGAAAGATTAATAGCGCTAATATTACTTAAGTTAGTAGCAGCATCAATGATAGAAAAGACCACCTGGCCCTGAGGTCCAGCCACTGGGGTCGAACCGCCATGGTAAAAAAAGTAACCTAAACCAGCAATAATAATGATCGCGAGCACGATAATAGTTGTTTTTTTCATATACGTTTAGGATAAATTATTATGTTTAATTGTTAAAGCTCTTTATCCACAGGCTTAAAATCAGCTTGACAGATAATGGAGGATTGTTAAAATTAAGCAATGAAAAAATTATCCGTTTTTGTTACTTTTATTTTGGTTGGAACTTTATTTTTAAATATTGGTTTGGTCCAAGCCAAGCCATCTGACCAAGACCTGCCCGAGGAGGCGGGGACATACGATGTGTCCGGCCACCCCGAGCTTAAGCTCCGGGTCTTTGTTCATCACGAACCGAGCCGGCCAGATTTTAATCCCAGTACTCTAGCTTGTAATTTGGCCGATCCAGACTCTACTACCGTTGATAACGCCACTGGTTGGCATTTATCATCAACCACTGTTTATCATTTGAATACCAGCTCGGTACCTTCGGGCGTTGGTTCAAGTAATTTGTCAACGATTGTAAACGCCGCCTTTGGTCAGTGGACAGGAGCCAGTGGCGGGTTGATCAGTTTTAGCGCTGGGGCGCCAACGACTATCGATCGAGCGGCCAATGATGGCCAGAACATTATTGCCTGGGGACGGACCTCTGGCACCGCCTTGGCCGTCACTTATACTTGGTACAACACTCAAACCGGTGAAGTCACCAATGTTGACACGATCCTGAACAAAAAATTTAGTTGGACCTGGACAGCCTACTCGGCTAGCGCCTGTGTTAATACGGCTACCTATGATGCCGAAGATATTTTGACGCACGAGCTTGGCCACTGGACCGGTCTTGATGATCACTATAGCGCTGACTACATCAACAACACGATGTATGGTTATGGCGCCAAAGGCGAAATTAAAAAAGATACGATCACGACCGGTGATAGTCTTGGCCTGCAAGCGATTTACCATTAATTATTAATCAGTAACTAGGTAGATTATTTATGGACGATGTAAAAATGTGCAGCGGTTGCGGTATTCCTCTTGATGAGAAGACCAGTTGTGAGAAGGATATGGATAAATGCGTTTGCTGCTGCTCCTGCGATCCGGGTTGCGCTGGCATGTGCCACGACAAACGGGCCGAGATGCACCAAGAAGCTTAAATAAAATTAGGCCCAAACCAAAATCCCTCCGCTTGAGCCACGGCGGAGGGATTTTTGGTCCTAACCAAACCCTAGCTTACAGAGCGTGAGTGGTGAAGGTGCCAGTGCTGGTTAGACTGGCATTGCCAGCCGCATCACGACTGATGATGGCGTAGTGGTAAGTCGTGCTGGCCGTCAGATTAGGCACCGTGAGCAAGTGGAAGAAGGTGAAGCTGGTGCTACTAGCGGCGGCTGATCCGCTGGTATCCACCGGCGTGGTGGTACTAACCCAAACTCGGGCGTCGGCCTTCTCATCCGTGACGACGGCCAAATCTGTTGAAGTGGCCTTGAGGCCAACCGTCGAGACAAAGATAATCTGGGGCGGAGTAACATCCGGAGCAGTAATCGGAGCCGTGTGGAAGGAGAGGACGGCTGACTCAGTGGTGTTACCACTGCCATTACTGATCACTAACTGGTAGTAGTAAGTGGTATCGGCGGTTAAACCAGTCAAAGTTGAGTGATGGTAAAAGGCCAAAGTGCCGTTACTTAGACTGCTGGAAGTAGCCGACAAGTCGCTACTCGTACCATAGCGAATGGTCGTGGTCGTCATCTCATTGGTTAGCCAATTGATGGTGACGCTACTCGTACCAACATTAGTGACATTAACGAAGACAATCCGCGGGGCAATGGTGCCCGGCGTACTCGTACCGTGTCGTGGGGTAGACGTCCCGTGATGGTTAAAGAGGTTGAGGATCAAACCAAAAGGTAGACCCTTGCCTCTCTCAATCCGCTTGGTTATGCCCGGGGCATGGCGGATGCCAGGCGGCAAGCGATCATCATTTTGATCAATACTAGTAGTGGCACTGGTACTAGCCTTGATCTGGGTATGGATCTCAATTTCTCCCTCATTATCCACCTCATGATCGACATTTTTGTCTGGTTGATCAATCTTAGCCGACAAGTTGGCCCCTAAACTGGCGGCGCTAGCGGTTGAAGTCATAACGACCAAAAGAGCCATTACTGACCAAACCGCTAGTTTATACATCGTTTTCATGTTGATTTGTCTAGCTAATAAATAATAAATGCGACCTTTCCTCTGCTCTGGAAGACGATTAAAAATAAGCAATATTACCGTAAGAAATTTAAGTTTTGATCGTCAGCCAAAATGCAAAGGTCGGCTTTATTAGTGCTGATTGCAAAAATAAATATGCCGAACAAATATTTAACTCTTAGTGCCAAGATCGGGGCGATCTTAATCGGATCGTTCTTGACTCTTTCGCTGGCTCTAGCCGCTCCTAATCCCTCCGGTACCGGTCAACCGGGAGCCGGGTGTGGTAGTGAGGGAGCGACGATGATGCCCCAAGGCTTTAGCAGTGGTGGCTTTGCCACCGCCGAGGAGCGCTATGCGGGGAGCGATGGAACGGCGTCGCTGGCGCATGCGGGTAGCGATCAGGCCGTCTCGCAGTATGATGTGGCCTGCTACCAAGTGACGTCCAACCACTAGCCGACCAGGAAAAATCAAACGCTCAAAATTGAGCGTTTGATTTTGTTTTGGTGGGAAATTGTTTTTGCAATTTTTCTAACTTGGGGCTGATCACAATTTGGCAATAGGGGGCCAGGGAGTGAGCCTGGTAATAATTTTTGTGATCAGCCTCGCCTGGCCAAAATTTTTGTAACGGATTAATCTCGGTTACGGCACCAGTTATTTTTTGTTTAGCTTTTTCGGCCAACTGCTTTTCCTCTTTTGTTTGATAAAAAATGGCCGAGCGGTATTGGGGGCCCTCATCGGCACCCTGACGATTGAGAGTTGTGGGATCGTGAGAGGCAAAAAATATTTCTAACAAATCGTCGTAGGTGATCACGGCTGGATCGTAAACAATCTTGATTGCTTCAGCATGGCCGGTTTGACCACCACTCACGTCAAAATAACTTGGCTTATCCATCTGGCCACCGGTGTAGCCCGATGTGACCTCAACTACTCCCCGGAGGGATTGAAAAATTGCCTCGGTGCACCAAAAACAACCGCCAGAAAAATAAGCTTCTTCCATCTCTTCCAGTCTATCATTTTTGCGCACACTTTATCCACCGCTTATGCTCTCTTGGCCAGTGTTAAGGGGTTGACTTAATGTGAGGTGGGAAGATAATATTGGAGGTTTACCCTAATACGAGAGACTTATTAAACATAAGGGTAGCAAAATTATCTCGCCCTTTGGGGCAAGAACCAGCCACCCAATATATAAAAACAAAAGCCTCATCTATGGGGTAAACCGGAGGGAAGAGTTCAGGGTAAAACCTGGGCTTTTCCATTTGTGTTGTTGTCGGGTTAGATTCACCCTTGTTGTTTTTTATTAGGCGTGCTAGCGTTAGCCAAGAAATCAAGCTCGAAATTAAGAGAGACTGATCATGAATAAGGATCTCGATCAAGTCACCAAACAATTGGCCGGCCCGCACGCTTATTTCTGGCGTCAGGAACTCAAAAAATTCCGTCAAATGGAAACTTGTTGGGTCAAGGAGGATCTAATCCTCCGACCGATCCTAGTTGAAGAGATTTTTATTGTCAAACCGGGTAACGTCAGAGTAGGCTTTTGCGAGATTGTTAATGGCCGGACCCAAGGTGAGATATTCCGGGCACTCTCGTCCGATCTAAGTGGTCTCACTCTGACCGATCGGCAAATTCACAACTTTTGCCAAAAGTTTCGACTCTGGTTGGAGGGTCAAGTCACACTCTTTCTGTCTCAAGACTTGGGCCACTACTCGGTTGTTTGGGTTAGTTGTGGGTCGGCCGGCATTTTCACCGACGTCGACCGTTTTAAAGAAAAAGGTGTTTGGGGTTGTCGTCCCGAAACTCGTCTGGTCATACCAGCCGCCAGCACGGAAACATAAAGCCGATTTGACCCCCGACCACCCAAGGTTGGGGATTTTTTTGTGTTAAAATAATCAGGTGGAAATTAAAGACTTTAAGGGTGAGATTGAGAGTGATGTTAAAACGCTAACAACTTACTCGCACGATGCGAGCTTGTTTGAGGTCCGGCCCCAGGTGGTGGTTTTCCCCAAAGATGTCGAGGATGTCAAAACCCTCGTGCGCTATGTTAGTGAGAGAAAAAAGATTGATCCAACTATTTCTTTAACCGCCCGCGCCGCCGGCACCGATATGAGCGGCGGACCGCTCAATACTTCCATTATTGCCGACTTTACTCGGCATTTAAATAAGATTAGATCAGTCACCGATGAGCTGGGGGTGGTCGAGCCGGGCTGCTATTACCGCGATTTTGAAAAAGAAACGTTAAAAAAAGATCGCTTAATGCCCGCCTACACTGCCTCCAAGGATCTCTGTGCCGTCGGTGGGATGGTGGCCAACAATTCGGGCGGGGAAAAGACGCTAAAGTATGGCAAGACCGAAAATTATCTGGCCTATCTTAAAGTAGTTTTGAGCGACGGTAACGAATATTTACTTAAACCGTTAACCAAATCGGAGCTAGAAGTTAAGTGCGAGCAGTCAGACTTTGAGGGCGAGCTCTATAAAAAACTTAGCGATCTGATTTTTAATAATCTGGCAGTGATCAAGGCGGCCAAACCCAATGTTTCTAAAAACTCGGCTGGCTACTACTTGTGGAATGTATGGAACGACTCAACCCAAACTTTTGATTTGAACCGTTTAATTGTTGGCTCACAGGGCACGCTTGGTTTGGTGACGGAAATTGGTTTTAAACTGGTTCCGACGACACCGCACACTGGTCTCCTCGTCATTTTTATGGACTCGCTTGATCGCTTGCCCGAACTGGTTAATGAGCTGGTGGCTTTTGGTCCGGAGAGTTTAGAATCCTATGATGATTACAGTCTCAAATTGGCCATCAAATTCTTTTTCGATTTTTTCCAGCAAGTTGGCTTGGTCAAAACTATCAGTTTGGGCTGGCAATTTTTACCCGAAGTCTGGCACCTGCTCTTTAATCAGGTGCCAAAACTAACGGTGATTGCTGAAATTGCTGGTCAAGACGAAGCTGAGGTGACCACCAAACTGCGTCACATTCAGCAAAAAATTAGCCACTTTAATTTTTACACTCGCCTGGCCGATAAGGACCGGGAAGAAGATAAATATTGGGAAATTCGCCACCAAAGTTTTAATTTGCTCCGCCATCACGTGCGAGGCCGGCGGACGGCGCCCTTTATTGATGATGTGGTGGTGCGGCCAGCTGATTTACCCAAGTTTTTACCAGCCCTAAAAAAGATTTTGGATGGGCATAAATTAATCTACACCATGGCTGGTCACGCCGGCGATGGCAACTTCCACATCATCCCGCTAATGGATCTCAAAGCCCCTTACTCGGCTGATCAAATTATTAAAATTTCTGACCAAGTCTATGGGTTGGTTAAGTCGTACCATGGTTCAATCACGGCCGAGCACAACGACGGTATCATCCGGACGCCATATTTAAGCACCATGTATCGCCCAGAAGTTTTAAAGTTATTTGTTGAAGTGAAAAAGATTTTTGATCCAGCCAACATCTTTAACCCGGGCAAAAAAGTCGGCGGGACGGTTGGGGATATCCGGGCTAAGCTAGTGCGCTATAATTAACCTAGTTTTTATTATTAATTGGGCGTAAAATAAATTGTTTATGATGGGATACGGTGTAGACGGTTTTTTTGGCCAGGTCTCTAGCATTGTTTGGCTAGCGGTTGGAGTGCTCCTAGTTGTTTGGCTCTGGAAACAAATCTCGCAAAGGTAAGTCGGCTCAAAACGCCGTCCGCGGTCCAAGATTTTTTGACTGCCCTGCCGGCTAATTTTGAGTTACGGGGGGAAACAGTCAGATCGCCCGCTCAAGTCCTCAAGACCAATATGGCTCACTGCTTGGAGGGGGCACTTTTGGCGGCCGCTGTCTTTTGGGCGGAGGGGAGAAAGCCGCTCCTGCTTGATCTCAAGGCCAATCGGCGTGATCAGGATCATGTGGTAACGCTCTTTCGGGAGCGGGGTTATTGGGGGGCCGTTAGTAAGACTAATCATGCCGTGCTCCGCTACCGCGAACCAATTTATAAAACTATCCGTGAGCTGGCTCTCTCTTACTTCCATGAGTATTTTGATGACCAGGGCCGAAAAAATTTACGTTCTTACTCCCGGCCATTTGATCTCTCAATCTTGGGTAATTATTGGATCACGACCGATAAAGACTTGTGGGAGATTAGTAAAAAGTTGGATCGAGTCCGACACTACTCCCTAATCCCTAAACTCCTAATTCCTAAACTCCGCCGGGCCGATAGTATTGAAATCGAAGCCGGAAAGATTGTAGAATGGAAGAAAAACAAAAACTATGGATCAAAAAGAAGAAGATTTCAAAAATAAATTAACCCCTGAGCAGTATCATGTGCTACGGGAGAAGGGGACGGAGGCGGCCTTTAGTGGTAAATATGCTCTCTCGAAAGATAAGGGAATGTATAAGTGTGCCGCTTGTGGGCAAGAGCTCTTCTCTTCCGACACCAAGTTTGACTCTGGTACCGGCTGGCCGAGCTTTACTGATCCGGTTAATTTAAAAAATATTAAATTACAAACTGACGAGAGCCACGGTATGATGCGAACCGAGGTAACGTGCGCCAATTGTGGCTCGCACTTGGGTCACGTCTTTGACGACGGGCCAGGGCAAAGTGGCAAGCGCTATTGCATCAACTCCGTTTGCCTCGATCTGGAAGAAAGCAGGTAGCAAGGGTAGCCCTTGCTACCTAGCTATGTTTGACGAAGGGAGATTTTGTGATATCAATGGTATAGAAAAACTGGTTTAGGAGGAAACAACAGTGATCTTAATCAAAGCCTGGAGGATTCTGACGTTTTTGGTGACTGTCTTAGGGTTAGGCTTTTGGTCGATTGGGACCGAACACCCGCTAGGCTTAGTTATCAGCCTTACTCTTTGGATTTGGCTTCTACCAAAAGAAATTCGACGTTACCATCGCCAGGAGTGTCAGGACTAACACCGAGGCGCCTCCGGCGCCTTTTATTTTATCCACCGGTTGTTAAGATTTTAGTCAAGGCCAGATATTGACGGAAAGTTGGATTTGGTCATATAATATTTGGGCTATGATATTAAGGCGTCTACTTTGGGCCGGGTCAATTGGGGGATTGGTTCTTGGTTTGGCTCTTGCCGCTCCGGCCCTAGCCGATAAAAATACTAATGTGGTAACGATCAGTCATGACTACGTTAGTGGGTCACTTGTTTACATTGATGGCGCAATTTGGGGGATCCCTCACAACCAAATGATCAGTGCTAAATTGTTTGTTGACTGGGGTGATGGCACCATTATCCAAGTACCAATTAATGTTGATTGGTGTAGCGGCATCAAATCAGCCAAAAATAAATGCTATTCAACCTATGCCACCGAGCACACCTACTCAGCACCCGGTATTTACAACGTCGGCGTCTATCTGACCAGTTTTGATGCGCCCACCGGCAGTCCTGACACCTCGATGACCTTTGTGGTAAATTAAAATTGAGAATTAATGAGTTTATTAAATTAAGCAATCTAGCATGAAAAAGTATTTTATTTTTGGGACAGTTTTTCTCATCAGTTCAGTTATTTTTTTGACCTCGAGTGTTTTGGCCCAAACTGTTGATGTGCCAACTACTACTGACCAGTCAGTGATAGTTGATACCTCAACCACGACCGATGCGACGACTACTACCACCGATGCAACTGCCACACTGCCAACAGAAGTGATTGCCACCGATACGGCAACAGCCACCGTTAGTAATATTCCAGAGCCAACCACTAGCCCGACTCTTACCACTGATCAGGCCGACTACCATCCTGGTCAGACAGCGTCTATTTTTGGAAATTTTTTTCAACCACTGCAAAATATTATTTTGAAAATTTTTGGCAGTGACGATAATGACCAAAACTATACTGAATCTAATCAAACAATTAAAACTGATGAAAGCGGGCACTTCTCTTTTTTGTACAACATCGATACTCTCTATCGTCCGTTTTATGAAATGACCGCTTCTAGCCTTGATGGTAGTTTGCTTGCGCACAGCTTTTTTAGAGATTCGGCGATTGGCACCTATGATCAATGCTCAAACGATCTAGGCACCGGCTATTCTACTGGAGACACGGGGTGTCGATGGACCAATGGAAATCTTCAATCGAGTAATTCGGTCTATCAAGAAGGAGATTCAACGGTCCAACGTTTGTGGATTAAAGGTTATGCGCCGGGGAGTACTCATACAGTAACCTTTCAATACGGTACTACTAAGTCTGGTAAGCATGCTTATGATTTCTTAACCACCTGGGATGCTTCCGAAAACTGGATTACGGTTGATGACCGCTGCCAGGATATTACGGGTTGTACTACCGCAACGGAAACATCACTACCAATTCCTCACGATCCTAATGGTTCTGGACAATTTGAGACCGGAACTCGCAACTTTGTAATGCGCGGTGGTACTCTAGACTCGGCAACAATTCCTAGCATCGTTAGTGGTACTTATGCCGGAGACAGCGAAACGGCAATCACCATTAGTTTTACCGTTGATCCCAATGGAGCGATGTGTTCAACCAAGAGCGGTGTTACTTCTTGTGGAATTTCCATATGGTTTGGGGCTCACATAGCCAAAGGCGCACAATGGACCGCCTTTGACGGTAGCACTGGTGCCGGCTCTATTCCTGGTTCTCCATATCACGTTGCGTTCGCAGCAGAAGATGGAACTTCTGTTGGTCAGCGTGATAACCAAATGCAG
>CAZMXZ010000002.1:0-26591 GCA_964570405.1 uncultured Candidatus Saccharibacteria bacterium
AAGACTATAGCGTAAAATTAGTGGTGATGAAAGATGACGACGCGGTTTTTGCCAAGGTGCTTGGCTTGGTACATCGCCCGGTCGGCTCGTTCAATCAAATCTTCTAGACTCTGGCCGGCTTGACCCAGCTCGGTAACGCCAAAGCTAGCCGATAATCTGACGGCTCTTTTTTTTGTTTTGATTTGCAGCCTATTTAATTTGACCCGCAAGTGCTCGGCCACCACCTCGGCATCGGCCAGAGTATCGCCGGGCAGAGCCACCACAAATTCCTCCCCGCCCCAGCGACCGGCAATATCGGTTGCCCGCAAGTAGCGGCGGAGCATCGCAGCCACTAACTTGAGAGCTTTGTCGCCAGCCGTGTGGCCAAGTGAGTCGTTTAATTTTTTAAAATTATCTAAATCAAAAATGATCAGGCTAAATTTTTTGATTGTTAAGCCTTCCTTACGCTGACGAAAAAATTTTTGTTCGCTCATAACAGCCTTGAGCAAACGCCCCGACTCTTCGCCAAAACCGCGCCGGTTAAAGAGGCCAGTTAATGGGTCAGTGACAACCAATTTTTTTAGACGCGCAATCTCCCGTTCTAGTTCACGAATGATCATCCCTTTTTAATATTCCGCCACAAGACCCAAATAAAAATAACGAGCGAGATAATGCCAATAATAAATGGCGGCATAAACCAGAGCCCCAAGTAGGAAACAACCAAACTTGGTCGGCCAGCAATGAGCGTTAACTGGTAAGCCTGACGGTAAGTAATGAGCCAGCCGCGGCCCTTGGCCAACCACCAGGTCACAAGCGCCCAAAGGAAAAAGCCAACTAGTTGGAGGGCCAAAACAAACACAAAAGCAACAAACGACACCAAGACCAATAGGGGTGCCACAATCGGCCAATTATTTTGCCAACCATCGACAAAAGTCTGGAGCTGATTAGCCACCGCGGGTGTGATGCCATCGCGCATGTCGGCCGGGACTTGGGCTAACCACTTACTCACCCCACCGTTAAAAAGTTGGGGAATCTGGGGAATGATTAAAATCGCCACTAAAACCGTCATTACCAGAGCCAAGGTCAAAGCAAAGCGAGTGTAAGCGGCCAATGATTCGCGGAGTGACCAATTTAAACTGGCCCGGTAATAGGCGGGGCTGTTAAAACTATTTTTTAAATCTTGGATGATACCCACGCCCAAACTCTACCACGAATTTTTGAAAAAGAAAAAGGTCTGCAGACCATGCAGACCGCATTTAAAAGAAATACGTCACGGCACAAACAAATTGATAGCCCGTGAACCCACAGCACTTATCGTACTGGTGACCATCAATCCGATCGCTATCGGAATGTTGATAGGCCGAGTGCTAAGATGAAAATTATCACCAAGATAAATCATCATCAGCCCTCCAAAGATAACAGCAAAAAAAACTATTACAACTTGAACCGCTACTCTTTCTATTCTTTCCTGCACCCTCATCCTGTAACTCTCCTTTCAAAAAAACCACTCGAGAAATCTATTCCATAACTAACAAAAAAACTTCTGTGTGTCAAGCCAAAAGTGGTCAAGCTGTCAGGTTGACCACTCACTTGGCGGTTCAACCGCCAACTTGTTAATAATCCATGGCCGGGCCGTGGGAGTGTTCGGGTTTATCTTCTTTGGGCTCGTCGGTCACCGCCGCCTCGGTGGTGAGGAGGATGGCCGCGGCACTGGCGGCCCGCTCCAAACCAGTCCGGGTAACTTTAACCGGATCAATAATCCCCGCCTCAAACATATCTTTGACCAGCTCATCGGCCCTAGCATCATAACCAGCGGCGCCACTGCTGTGTTTGATTTTATCAACAATAACGGCCCCATCATCTTTGCCGGCGTTGATGGCAATCTGGCGGAGCGGTGCCTCAAGCGCCCCGAGCAAAACTTCTACTCCCACATTAAATTCTTGGGCGATCTCCGGTGTTTTGGCTTTAAGATTTTTGCTCCGAACTTTTTGACCGGCGCGAATTAGCGCCGTCCCACCACCGGCCACAATCCCCTCCTCGATGGCGGCTTTGGTGGCTTTGACGGCGTCCTCCACCTTTAATTTTTTGTACTTCATATCGCTCTCGGTGGCCGCCCCAACTTTGATAATTGCCGCCCCGCCTGAGAGTTTGCCCAAGCGTTCTTGCAACTTTTCTTTATCATAATTACTGGTGGTCTTTTCAATCTGGGCACGCAACTGATTGACCCGAGCCTCGATCTCACTTTTTTTACCTTTACCGCCAATAATAACCGTCTTATCTTTGGTGGCCACGACTTTGCGCGCCCGGCCAAGAGCCGAGAGATCAGCTGCCTCCAACTTCATCCCCGTCTCTTCGCTAATGACTTTGCCACCGGTTAAAATGGCAATGTCTTCCAACATTTCTTTTTTGCGATCGCCATAACCGGGGGCTTTGATGGCGAGCGTATTAAAGACGCCGCGGATCTTGTTGAGCACCAGGGTGGCCAGGGCCTCACCATCCACATCCTCGGCCATAATCACTAAATCTTTTTTGCCGCTCTGAGCCAATTTTTCTAGGATCGGTAAAATTTCTTTAATACTCGAGATCTTTTTGTCGTAGAGTAAAATCTGAGCATCGCGGTATTCTGATTCCATCCGCTCGGCATCGGTAATCATATAAGCCGAGACGTAGCCCTTATCAAATTCCATTCCCTCCGTCAGTTCTGTTTCGACACCGAAAGACTGGGACTCTTCGACGGTAACGACGCCATCTTTGCCCACCTGATCGATTGTCTCGGCAATAATTTTGCCAAACTCTTCGCTCTCGGCGGCGATAGTGGCCACCTGAACAATTTCTTGCTTAGTCTTGATCGGCTTGGCCATATTTTTTAGAGCCGCCACAGTCTCGTGAGCCGCCGCCTCAATCCCGAGCCGGAGTCCCATGGCATTGGTGCCCAGGGTCGTCTTTTTTAAACCCTCGTGGATGATGGCTTGGGCTAGAACCACCGCTGTGGTAGTGCCATCACCGGCTTGGTCATCGGTTTTTGAAGCCACATCTTTGATCATCTCGGCTCCCAAGTTCTCGATTTTATCTTTAAGCGTAATTTCCTTAGCGATCGAGACGCCATCATTGGTGATCATCGGGGCACCAAAACCGCGATCTAAGATGACGTTGCGGCCCTTGGGACCAATCGTAATTTTGACGGCATCAGCCGCTTGATCAATGCCTCGTTTAAGAGCGTGGCGAGCATCGTCGCCGAAAATTATTTGCTTACTCATGGTTCGCTTATTAGCTTAATTAGCTTGTTAACTTATTAGGTGAAGGAAATTTCGTTTCTGGAACCTTACTCAATTATCGCTAAAATGTTCGACTCACTGACAATCAATAATTCTTCACCGTCAATTTTAATTTCCTCCGGTCCGTATTTGGTAAACAAAATATGCTGACCCTTTTTGACTTTGACGGATATCAGCTTGCCATCCTCACCAACTCGGCCCGGGCCAACGGCCAAGACGCGGCCCTCTTCTGGTCGCTCACGACTCACGGTATCGGGGATGATGATGCCACCCTTACTTTTACCAGTTTTAGTCTCGCCGGTAATCGGCTTGACCAGCACCCGATCCCCAACAGGCTTAATTTCAGTTTTTTTCATATCGAGCCTTATTATAGGGATCGCTTGCCTCTCGTCAAGTAATTTGGTATACTCCTAGCCAATGAGTAGTCTCCACGCTATTTTACCTTGGGCAGAGGTAATCTTAGGGATATTGCTAATAACTGCCATCCTCTTCCAGCAAAGTGAGGCCGGCTTGGGTAGCGCCTTTGGGGCGCAATCGATGAGTGGGAGTTTCCATACCAAACGCGGTGCTGAAAAGAATCTTTTTATTGCTACTATTGTTTTAGCCGTTCTTTTTTTACTGACGGCGCTCTTGACCTGGCTCTTGGCCTAACAACTCTCTCCGAGAAATTTATAATTTTCAATTCTCAATTTTGAAATAATTTCTTAATGTCTGATAATTGGACAACTGAAAATCCAAAATCCAAAATTAGCTCGTGGTGGCCACGGGCTGATGAGTGGTGGCCGGCCTTTGCTAGTTTTCCCCGCCGGCAAAAAATTGGCCTCCTCTTGATTGCTCTGGTTGGTTTGGTTTGCTTTGTTTGGGGGATTGTTTTGCTCAATCGTCTTTTTACTCTTACGGTGGCGGCCAGTGGCGGCGAGTTAACGGAAGGGGCAATCGGTTCTGTCAATGCCATCAATCCGCTTTTTGCCATTGCCGACGTCAATAAAGATTTAGTCACTCTAATTTACTCCGGCTTAGTCCGGCCCGGAGTCAAACCGGGCGAATATATCCCCGACTTGGCCGAGAGCTACACCATCTCGCCTGATGGCCTAACCTATACCTTTAAATTACGGCCCAACCTAACCTGGCAAGATGGCCAACCCTTAACCGTTGACGATATTATTTTTACCATTACCAAGGTTCAAGATCCGGCGTTAAAAAGTCCGAAACGAGCGGCCTGGGACGGGGTTAAGGCCGAGAAGATCGACGATGAGACTCTCCGTTTAACCCTCAAGCAACCCTACGCCGGTTTTTTAGACACGGCGACCCTCGGCATTTTACCCAAACATTTGTGGACCAATGTTTCGACTCAAGAATTTACCCTCCATCCCCTCAATTTAATTGGTGTTGGTTCCGGACCCTACGCCATTGAGAGTGTCAGGCGCGATAGCAACAACAAAATTACTGGTTACGATCTGATCGCCTTTGATAATTTTGCCCTCGGTTCACCCCGCTTGCGCCGCTTCCACTTTTTACTTTACCCGACGGAGGATGGACTCCTGGCCGCCTACCGCAGCGGCGAGATCGAGGCGGCTTCCTCGCTTGAGCCGGCCGCCGCTGATTATCTCCAAGCCCAAACGGCTAACTCCGCCCCCGTTTTAACTCGCGTCTTTGCAATCTTCTTTAACCCCAGCCAATCCCCAGTCTTAGCCGAGCCGGAGGTCAGGACCGCCCTTAATCTAGCAGTTGATCGTGAGCGTCTCGTGGCCGAAGTTTTACGCGGTTATGGCCTACCACTCTCGACCCCGATCATTGACCCAACGGCCCCTAGCAGTAATTTGACGGCTGACCCGGCGGCGGCTCGCTCACTCCTGCTTAAAAATGGCTGGGCGCCCGGCAGTGATGGCATCTTGGTCAAAAAAATCAAAAAAGATACGGTACCACTCTCGATAACGATCACCACCACCAACTTACCCGAGCTCAAGGCTACCGCCGAACTGATTAAGGCCGACTGGCAAGCGATTGGAGCTGATGTGACGGTTGAGCTGTTTGAGAGTGGTGATCTAAACCAGGTCGTGATCCAACCGAGGAAGTTCCAAGCCCTCCTTTTTGGCCAGAGCTTAGGGCGCGAGCCGGATTGGTTTGCCTTTTGGCACTCCTCACAACGTCTCTACCCGGGTTCTAACATTACTGGTTACACCTCACTTGCAGTTGATAAAGCGGTTGAGGATTTGCGTCGCTTAACTGACCCGGTGGCTCGGGCTAAACGCTTGCAAGACTTTTTAGACAATCTAGCCAAAGATCGACCAGCGGTTTTTCTTTACGCTCCTAGGTTAGTCTACCTTTTGCCAACTGATGTCCACGGCCTAAGTCCGGCGCCCATCACCACCCCGGCTGACCGCTTTCTTCATATTTATAATTGGTATCGGCAAACTCGCCGCGTTTGGCTACCGTTTGCTCGACCAGAAGACATAATTAAAAATTAATAATGATAACAACTAAACAAAAAAAGTTTCGACCGCGCTCACGGCCGCGAACTAGACCCGCCACCCTGACCGGTTCCAACCAAGTGGCAGAAAAGGCGGGTGCCCCAATCGCCCCACCCGCTTCCGACACCATCCGCCTAGTGCCGCTTGGCGGGGTGGAAGAGATTGGTAAAAATATGACCGCCGTCGAGATCGGCAACGACATTATTGTGGTTGATGCCGGGCTGGCCTTCCCCGGCGAGGAGACACCAGGGATTGATTACATTATTCCCGACACCACTTACCTCGAATCACGCAAAAATAAAATTCGCGCCCTCGTCGTCACTCATGGCCACCTCGACCACATTGGTGGCATCCCCTACATCATGGGGAAGATTGGCAACCCAATTATTTACACCACTCTCCTGACGGCGGTGATGATCAAAAAGCGGCAAGAGGAATTTCCCCACCTGCCCAAGTTAAACATCCAGGTGGTGGGGATTGATGAGCCGGTCAAGATTGGCGCTCAAAAAATTCGTTTTTATGCCGCCACCCACACCATTCCTGACTCGGCCGGCGTGATCATCTCGACTCCTTATGGCAACATCGTTTTCACTGGCGATATCAAACTTAATCACCAAGACGGCATCCCGACGGCTGAAGAAGTTAAAACCTTTACTGCCATCGGCAAGGAAAAAACTTTAGTCCTCTTGGCTGACTCGACAAATATTGAGATGCCCGGCTTTTCCATGCCGGAGAGTGAAGCCGCCAAAAATATTGCCGAAATAATAAAGACCATCAAGGGTCGTCTGATCATCGGAACTTTTGCGTCGCAGATGGAACGCCTGATTAGCATTATTATGGTCGCTGAAGGCTTAGGTAAAAAGGTTGCCATCGAGGGTCGATCAATGAAGTCGAGCATCGAGATTGCCAAAGAATTGGGTATGCTCAAGGTCAAGCGCGGCACCATCATCAGCTCCGACCAAATAGACGATTACCCCCCCAACAAAATTGTAGTGTTGGCGACTGGCGCTCAAGGTGACGAGTTTGCCGCCCTGATGCGTCTATCGCAAAAGGAGCACCGCCAAATTACCATCCGCAAAGGCGATACGGTTATGCTCTCGTCCTCGGTGATCCCCGGCAACGAGATGGCCGTCCAAAAGTTGAAAGACAATTTGACTCGCCAAGGGGCCAGCATTATCCACTACGGCATCGCCAAGGTCCACTCGACCGGCCACTCCTATCAGGGCGAGATCGAGTGGGTCCACAAAATGATCAAGCCGCACTTTTTGATCCCCGTCCACGGTTATCACTACAAACTGCGCGTCCATGCCGACTTGGCCCAAAAACTTGGAATGCCCGAGAAAAATATTGTTGTGCCCGATAATGGTATGATCATCGACATTGTGGATGGTGGTAAAAAAATCGTCGCCACTAAATCGCCTCCAGCCAAACTAGTGATGGTAGATGGCTTGGGCACTGGTGACGTTAAGGAGGTGGTCATCCGCGATCGTCAACTCTTGGCTCAAGATGGAATCTTTGTGATTATTGCCATCATTGACATTAGGAACGGCCGTGTTACCCGCTCGCCCGATATTGCCTCGCGCGGCTTTATCTATCTTAAAGAGTCACAGGATCTCCTCCGCCATATCCGTGGTCTGACCAAAAAGAAGATTGAAGAAGCGACCGCCCGGATGCACCCGATTAATATGGATTATGTAAAAAATACTGTCCGTGAGGAGGTGGGCAAATACTTATTCCAAAAAACGGGTAAGCGACCAATCATTCTGCCTGTTATAATTGAGGTCTAATGGCAACCAAAAGCAAACTGCGAGCCTGGACCTACGGCGCCGGCTTTCTGTCCGAATTATCTTTGGCTTTGGTCGCCTATGTGGGCTCCTCTTTTTTGGTTACCCTCGTTGGTGAGGAGCGAGTCGGTTTGGTCTACAGCGCCGCCTCGGTCGTCGCTCTTATTTTGCTCGGCCTCGCCCCCTGGTTGCTCCGTCATGGTGGTTGGCGTCGGTTCCTGACCGCCTCAATTTTAGGCTCCCTTCTCTCCACCGTCTTTTTGGCCATCAGTCATAACATCAATTATTTACTGGCGGCCTTCGTTGTCTTCTCGGCCTTGGGGTTAGCCACCAAGTTTGGCTTGGATTTGGAGTTGGAAGCGCTCTCCTCCGATGGCAGAACGGGCAAGATCCGGGGGATTTATTTAACGATCATCAACGCCGCCTGGCTCCTCTCACCTCTTTTGGCCGGTTTACTCTCAGACGGCGGCACCTACCACCGGGTCTATGCCGCCTCGGCCACTGTTCTCCTGCCACTTTTAATTTTTAGTTGGCGCCTGTTTGAGCCACAGCCGGCGACGACCGAGCTGCCCCGGCCCAACTCCTTCTTCCGTCACTGGCCGGCGAGTGCCGAGCGGCGGAAAAATATTATTCTGGCAATTAGCTTAGACTTCTGGCTTAACTTTTTTTATGCCGTGATGATAATTTATACCCCGATCTATTTGCACAATCACATTGGCTTTGATTGGCTAACGATTGGCGAGATGTTTACGATCATGCTCCTGCCCTTTGTAATTCTTGATTATCCGCTGGGCCGAGTGGCCGATAAGTGGCTGGGAGAAAAAGAAATTATGATCGGTGGAATCTTGTTGATGGCTCTGGCCTTAACTTTTATTTCCCGCCTCACCACGGCTAACTTTATCCTTTGGACTGGCCTCTTACTTTTGAGTCGGATTGGGGCGGCCAGTTTTGAAGTGATGAAGGAGAGTTATTTATTTAAACAAATTGATAGCGGCCACACGCACATCTTGAGTCTGTCGCGCAACACTTACCCCCTGGCCTACATCATTGCGCCCCTAGCGGCCACGGCCGTGCTTGAGTCCTTCCCCTTTGCCACGATTTTTTCGCTCCTCGCCGTGGTGATGTTTTTGGGCCTCCTCCCGGCCGTCTTTTTAACCGACACAAAATGATGTCAAGGGGAACCCTTGACATTGGGAGAAAGAAAAAACCACCCGAAGGTGGTGTCTAGGTGGCGACCAGTAATGCTAGCCCCCAGAGAAACAAACTGGCCGGGTAGTGGAGCCATTCATCGCGGTGACTGCCGACGGGTGAGGACAGAGCCCAAGCGAGACCGACTAACCCGGCAACAAGTAAGACCGCGCCGATTTTGTGGATCATGACTGACCTCCCTTCGAAAGTTTATCCCGCCAGACCACCATGGTCCAAAACGAAATATCTTTCCAGCCGCCATAAAAGTTAAACGGCCAGATGGCGATAAAGGCGAAGGTGGTAATTACGCCAAACGTGCGCGAGAGTTGCCACACCCACCAAAGACAGATCAAAGCCAGCGGAATCGCTACCCAAAAAGTGGCGGCCCGGATTGAGCCCAAACAGTCCCAACAGCGGCAAATCAGCCATAGGAGTAGGGCAAAAAACAGCGCCAGCGCAAAAATTTGCATGGTGTCTATCCTCTAAAATATCGTTCTCGACTGATCCTAGCAGATCAAACCAGTCAACTCAAGTTTGTCTCCCGCCTTCGCCGAAGCTACGGATGGGCAAGCATCAGTTGGCGGAGCTTACAATACTCACAATCTTTGCGGTCACAGGTTTGGTCCCAAAAGGCGAGCGTGGTAATCTCAGCCACAGTTTTTTTGATTAGGTCTGTGAGTTCCTCCACTTCTTGATCGCTGATCTCAAACTTTTCTTTTTTGTAACGGCCCTTCCCGTCCGGTTCAATAAAATCGACTTCTCCTGCCGTCATTTTGTATTTACCACCAGCATAATGATCGAGCAAAAGTTTGTAGAAGATTAATTGGCGTTTGTAGTTGCCATCACTATTTTTAGTCAAACCTTCTATCTCCCGACGTGACTTGGGTTGCCGACTTTTATAGTCTACAACTGTTCCAAATTCTTCTATTTTATCGATCTTGCCCGTCAACCTAATACCCGGTGCCAGTTCCACCCCGGCAATGTTTAACTCTGTTTCTAAAACTTTTGGCCATTTATTTTTGTAATAATCATAATAACCCCCCAGCGCCTTCTCGCCTTTTTTAGTCAGCTCTTTAAGCTGGACCGAAGTCAGTGGTAATTTATTTAACGCTTGCTTAAAACTTTCTATTAATAATTTTTTTGTGGTTCGACCGTGCTCACCATAAACAAAAAAGAATTTCTGTAAGGCTTGGTGCACCGCTGTGCCATAGTGGGCCACTGGTGTTGGCGTTTGCGGCAAGCGCAGGAGGTTAACAAAAAAGTACTGCCAGGGGCAAGTTAAATAGTTGTTGAGGTGCGTTACCGCCAGCCCGCGATCACGAAACAGTTCCCGAATAAACTTTTTGTCTGTTAGGCGAGGACCGGTACTGGCTCGAGGGGCAAAAATTTGGGCTGGCGATTTATTATAGTTAGCCTCTATCTTTCCCGTCTCCATCACGATTTTAAATTTGGGACTGATCTCGGCCACGAACTGACTGGGTAATAAATCTCGACCGTCGGGGGTCTGGGTCGGATAAGTGATGATCACTTCCTCCCGCGCTCGCGTTAACGCCACATAAAAAAGTCGTCGCTCATCATCAATCGTATTTAAGCCCAGTGGTTCAAACTCATCACTGCCCCGCGTTGGTAGACGGAGCAAGCTCCGCGCCCGACGATTACCCCAGTGACCATCGTAAACATCGGTCAAATAAACTGTGTCAAACTCCAGACCTTTGGCCCGGTGGACCGTCATCAACTGCACCCCGCCGCCTTGCCCCGGCTTGACCAGACCCGGCGTCCGAACAGCCCCAGCTTCGGTCAAAGTCGCCAAGCGTTCCATCACTTCCGCCAATTTAATATTTGTTTTATTGACCGTCATCGCTTTAATCAAATCAAAAAAAGCCCGGACTTTGGCCACCCCGCTCACCCCATCAGTCTTAGCCAAGAGTTGGCCTAAAAGACCAGACTCTTTGATCACCGCTTCCACCACATTAAGTGGCAATGTTGACTGAGCCAGTCGTCGCCACCCTCGGTAGAGATTATAAACTTTTTTGATCCCAGCCGTTTTACCAGCTTGAACAAAAATATCAAACTTATTATTTTTATTATTCACTAGAGACATAAATTTAAAGACGAGGAGTGGATCAAGATCAAAAACTTCAAGAACTAGTAACTTTTCAAACTTCTCGGCTTGGCCAAAATTATTGATGGCGTCCAAAATCAAAATTAATGGTGCCACCACCGGATCAGCCAAAAGATTATCATCGGACCAAAGACTGTAAGGCAAGGCCCGACGCTCGAGGGCGGCCACCACCGGTGCGGCATCACTATTGTCGCGGTAGAGAACAGCCATTTGCTCGAGCGGTTCACCCCGAGTCTGCCCTCTGGCGATAGCTTCGGCCAACCAGCGATATTGGTGCTCGCTGGTTGAGAAGGGGTAAATAATTATCTTTTCGCCAGCCTGACTGGTTTTTGCCCTAAGACGAGTCGAGGAAGAAATCAAACTATGAGCCGAGTCTAAAATAGTTTGGGTTGAGCGATAATTGTGTTTTAGATTAACTATTTTTGCTCCTGGATACAACTTTTTAAAATAATTAAAGTTATCGAGCGAGGCACCTTGGAATTGGAAGATCGCCTGCTTCTCATCACCAACAATAAATAGGTTGGGTTCGGAATGGTAGTTGGCCAAGAGCTCGAGCAGGCGATTTTGAGCCCCATTAGCATCCTGATGTTCGTCGGCCAATAAATATTGATAGTCCTCTTGGAGCGCGCGCAACAAATCTTCATTGGTCCCCAAGACCCGGATCACCGCCATAATGGTATCGCCAAAGTCATAAAGCTTGGCCTTGGCTAAAGCCACCTCGTAGGTGCTATAAACTCGAGCTAATTCTTGATTCCGAGCTAAATACTTTTCCTGTCCGTCAGATAAAGTAATTTTTTTTATCTGTCCAGCAAAATCGCTGGGACTAATATTCTCCCGCTTTAATCGATCAATCGCTCGTCTAATATCAGGTAAATAATAAAACGGCTCGCCGAGCGGTCGGAGGTTTTGGTAACGACCGGTCGTTAAAATATTTTTTAAAACACCAATCTGCTCGGCCGGATCAGCCTGATGCCGACCCAAAAGGTCAGGAAAAGATTCAGGATAAGTTCTAATCACCTCGTTGCAAAAGCCGTGGAAGGTATGGAGCTCGAGCCGGTAGGCCGCCGAGCCAATGATCTCAACCAAGCGACGGCGCATATTCCCCGCTGCGGCTTGGGTAAAAGTTAGGGCTAAGATGCTGTCCGGGCTGGTATCGGTTTTAAGTAAGATGTTCGCGATTCGCAAGGTCAAGACTTGAGTTTTGCCAGTACCGGGACCAGCTATCACCAGGACAGGGCCCTCGATCGTATCCACCGCCTCACGCTGGCCCGGATTGAGCTGCTGGTACAAAATCTTAAACTTACGGCTAGTCACTTTTAGAGTATAGAACAAGTCTTGATTAAATAGTAAAGAGGGCAGTGGCGGAAGAGACCACTGCCCGGGGTGGTGGCTGCGTTCACGGACATGGCATTTTCTTCCTTTTCTGGATTTTTTTCTGATTGCTGACCAAGCAAGGCAAAAATTCTCGACTGAACTCGTCAATCTCAAACGCCAGGCAACTAATCCCTGGGTGCCGGCAATAGAACTTGATCCGATCAAATCGACCAAAATCGAGCTCTCGAGCCAGAGCGAGGTAGGGTGATTCGCAGACTATCAGTTTCTTGCCTAGCACGCCGCTGTAGAGATGCTCAACCGAGGCGATAAACTGCTCCCAGACGATCTTCTCATACACTAATCGGTCATGCCCACGTTTGATCGTCAGTTGAATCTTCGGGCCAGCCCGTTCCAGATCAAAAATTACCAAGCCGCGGGCGGTGTCAAACATCTTGACCGTCACCATGGTGTCACTTCCTTTCAAGGTTCTATATTATAGAACCACTTTAACATCCCCTTAGTTACCAACGCAAATTTGTGGTAGAATAAAAATATGTTGCACGAACAAATCAAAAGTGAGATCAAGCAAACGATGCTAGCCAAGGAGGAAATCAAACTCTCGGTTGTCCGCGGTTTGGTAGCCGCTTTTACCAACGAACTTGTGGCTAAAAAACGTAAGCCCGATGAAATGCTTAGTGACGAGGAGGCCCTGGCCGTCATCCGCCGGCAAGCCAAACAGCGTGAAGATTCGATCACTCAATTCCGAGCCGGCGGGCGGGAAGATTTGGCCAGTCGTGAAGAAGCCGAACTAAAAATTTTGCAAACTTATTTACCGGCCCTAATGCCGCGAGAAGAAATTAAAAAATTAGCTTTGGCCAAACAAGCCCAGCTTAGTATTACCGACAAATCAAAAGCGGGGGCTCTAATGGCTGCTTTAATGAAGGATCTCAAAGGCCAAGCTGATGGCGCCGATGTCAAAACTGTCGTCGACGAAATTTTGAGTTAGGGTTTAATAAAAAAGCGATAGTCTTTGGTCGCCCAGATTGGGCCAGCATACGCCACGCCAATTCTTGGCGATTTTTTAATTTTAAATTTTGAAATTTTTAGACCGCGGTCTTCGATCCAGAGGCCAGATTTTTTGCCGACCAAAGTCCCGTTTAGTTTTTTATTTATTTTAAAATGTTTTGCCACTCGACCCGGGCCACTCACTCTCTCCACTCCTCTAATCAAGACCGCACTCGGGTAATCAGCACCATCGGTGACAACGTTCACCATATAGTGCATGCCATAAACAAAATAGACGTACCAGTGTCCACCCTCTTTAAACATTATCTCCGTTCTCTTTGTTCTACCCTTACTCGAGTGAGAAGCCAAATCATGCGGCCCAATATAAGCTTCAGTCTCTGTAATCAGACCAGCTATCTTCTTTTTTCCGATTTGTCGGACCAAATATTTACCCAGGAGATCCCGCGCCACCACGAGCGCCGGCCGGCCAAAAAAACTTGGTTTAAGCAACAAAGGGAACAAAGGCAAAGCCCTCGTAATCTTTCTCTTCAAATTCTTGGTCACTAATTTTAGTTAAACAAACTATCTTAGACTCTATTGGTGCCACAATTTTACCACCAATTTTTAATTGTTCTTTCCAGGTCGCGGGGATCTCGCTCCCGGCGGCGGCAATTATTCTGTCATAGGGCGCAGCTTCGGCATAGCCCTTGGCGCCATTGCGGCAATGGATCTCGGCAATATGCTTGCGAATAAAACTGTACTGGCCAAGGTTGGCCCGACCCCAATCCGCCAATTCGGGAATAAGTTCTAAACCAACCACATGCCCGCGCCGTTCGGTTGGCAATTCATAATTAAATTCGTCATGGCTGACAATGTAGGAGAGGAGCGCCGTCTGCCAACCCGAGCCCGAGCCAATGTCTAAAACTTTGTCGCCCGGACCGGGTTGCAACTGTTCAAGCATAAAAGCCACGGTTAGTGGTTGTGAGATGGTTTGGGCGTGACCAATTGGCAAGGGCTCATTAACGTAGGCCTCGGCCTTAAGCGCTAGCGGCACAAAGTCAGCTCGATCAATATTCTCTAAGGCTTGGATTAGTCGAGGGGTCTTGAGGACGCCCGTGGCCATTAACTCCTCAATCAGAGGTAGTTTGGATTCCATTTATTTTTAATCTTTGCAAACTAGAATTTATTTTAAGCTTAGACTCCGCTTCAGCTTTATCCTTTTCGTCTTGCTGGAGACCGGGTGGAGTGGTAGAACTGTCCACCGTCAATTCATCTTCAACCTCGGCTACCGCCGTCACCAAACCGACCGTACTGGTGGCCAAGGTTTGACTTGGTAGCTGGAGTCTAACCAAAGTCTGATGATGAGCTTTAAGATAGCCGCTAAAATCGGCTCGGGCGACGCTGCCCTCATTTTGGTCATCTTTGGCTAAAGCCGTAATATTTTTTACTGCTGACTGGGCTTTATTTTTAAAGGCCTGTTTGAGCCGATCATTAGTGGCCCCATCCAACTTGCCGCCCGCCTCTAATTGCTCAGCCTCGGCCAAGCGCTCAACGGCCTGTTCGGTCGCCACCTGGGCCCGGATTTTCACGCTTGGGCTCAAAGCCAGCTCAACCTGCTCGGCGGCCAGCTTGACCGGGTAGAGAACCTGGCCAGGCAAGGCGCCGTGGGCAGCCAACGTCACACCGCTAGTCACAATCAAAATCACGGCCGCCAAAGCTGGCACAAAAATGTAGGGCTGATGAAAAATGTAGTGCCAAGTAAAAGCTCCCGACGGCGTTGGGATCGGGTAAGCTTTTATCGTGGCTTGCAATTTCTCCCCCATCGCTGACCGCTCCGTTTCGGAGAGAGAAATAGTTTTAGCTTGTTTGATAATTCGTTCCATATTATTTTTCGTGATTAAAAATTTGCCTCATCTTTTTGAGCGCTCGATGGCAACGCACCGTCACTGCATTCTCGCTCTCACCAGTAATGGCGGCAATCTCGTGGTAAGAGAGCTCGTTGACGTAACGGAGCACCACCACTTCCTTGTACTCCGACGGCAATCGGTCAAGCAAACGCAGAGCTAGTGCCCCATCAATCCTTGTCTCGGGACTAAGATCAGCCGGCGCCGGTGGGTCAAATCCCTGCATCTCGTGGAGTGAATCTAACGATAAACTTTTCTTTTTGCGATAGTAATCAATGATCACATGCCGCAATGTCTGGTACAACCAAGCTTTTAAGTTCCTGATCCGACCCCCCCCCACCATATACTTCCAGGTTTTGGTAAAGGTCTCTTGGACCAGATCCATCGCCTCCTCTCGGTCGCTCACATGAGCATGGGAAAAACGAAAGAGGGCGTCAACTTGCTCATTATAGGCCTGCGTCAGGCGTCTAGCCGGCTTATTCATTAAGACGTTTATGGATTTAAGGCCTTACCACTATATAACTTAATGTATAATAGAACAATGTTGCATGGCACTCATCGGTTCCATACCTTCCACAATCCCCGCCATTTTTTGGCCGCCTTTGCCATTATTATTATACCCATCATCGTCCTCTTGGCTGCCGGTTATTTGACTCATGTGCCCTGGGCCGATTTACTGCTCGCCCTCAACCTCTCGCTCTGGCGGCTCGCGGTGGCCTATTTTATTTCACTTCTGGTGGGGGCTACCCTGGCCCTCCTGGTAGGAGCCAGCCCCTGGGGTGAAAATTTGCTTCCCCTCTTTGATGTTTTACAAAACATTCCCTCCTTTGCCCTCATCCCAGTTTTTGCGGCTGCCCTTGGTTACAGCTCTGGCATGATCGTGGCTTTTGCTGCCACTGCCGTCATTTGGCCAATTATGTTTTATGCCGCGAGCGCCATTAGGATGACCAGGCAAGAATTAAATGACGCGGCAACTATTTTTGGCGCCGTTGGTGGCAAGCGCCTACGCTATTACCTTCTCCCTCTCTCTTTCCCCGCCCTCATCACTGGCTCAATTGTGGGCGTCAGTATTGGTTGGGAGGCCGTCATTGGCGCCGAGATCATTGGCAATCAACCGGGGATTGGGACGTTTTTAAACATCGCTGGTGCAAGCGGTAATAATAAGTTATTGGGTGTGGGATTATTGGCCCTCTTGGTAGTTGTTTTTATCATCAGTCGTTTGATCTGGTTGCCACTCTTAAAGGCCAACCAACACTTATTGGATTAATTTATGACTGATCCCCGACCAGCAATTGTTATGGATAAGCTGGGTTACCACTATGGCCGACCAACTATCCACCGGAGCGCTTTCCATAATCTTACGCTCACAATTAAGCCCGGCGAGTTTCTCTCGATCCTTGGCCCATCGGGTTGCGGCAAATCCACCCTGCTCCGTATTTTAGCCCATCTGACCAGGCCCACTACTGGTCAATTAATGACCAACTACAAAAAAGTGGCCATGATCTTTCAGGGTCACGGCTTATTCCCTTGGTTGACCGTCTTAGATAACGTTGCCTTTGGTTTAAAAATGGCCGGCGTAAGTTTGACTGAACGTGATCGCCGAGCCAAAGAAAAATTGCGCGAGGTCGGTCTTGAGCACCTCGCTCATCGGCATCCCCACGAGCTCTCAGGTGGCGAACATCAGCGCGTTGCGGTGGCCCGAGCGCTGGCCATTGGGGCCGATCTACTACTAATGGACGAGCCCTTTAGCAGTCTGGACTCCATTACCGCCCAAACTTTAAAAAAAGACATTTTGGCCATTTGGGAACGCTACCATATGACGGTTATCCTCGTTAGTCACCTCATCCCCGATGCGGTGGAACTCTCTGACCGCGTGGTTGTTTTTACCGCCGCTCCCGGAACAATCAAAAATATTTTGCCGATCAATCTGGCGCGGCCTCGGGCGACTCGTTCCAGCGAGTTTTTCCAGCTAGTTGATCAACTTAGCCAAGAGCTGGAATAGTAATAAAACCCCCACTAATTCGTCACCCCCCACAGTAAAGGTCGGGTCTTAATTATTAGTCTATAAAGATTAAGTAGCGTTTATGCGGTATTTAGTCCTTGCTTTCGTCCCGGTCCTAGCCGTCTTCTTGGTAATGATGGTCGCTAGTAGTCGGGCCGAAGCCTATAGTCTAATTTCTACTCAGATGGATGTGGGGGCTCGGGGGGCGGACGTTAGTTCCCTCCAGGCTTTCTTAGCCACTAGTCCGAGTGTTTACCCGGAGGGTTTGGTCACTGGTTACTATGGTCCTTTGACCCAAAGGGCTGTTACCCAATTCCAAATTGGGTATGGCCTGCCCGCCGTTGGCCGTGTTGGTCCGCTAACGATGGCCAAAATAAATAGCCTGATCAGTGGTGGCCAAGCAGTTGATGTCTCGGGACCAATGATTACTGGTTACAATATTTCTCGGTCTGGAACATCGGCTACCATCTCGTGGCAAACTAATGAGCCCGCTCAAGCCCGGGTCCATTATGATACGCTACCGATCAGCTCAACTGAGGCCAGTGCCTCCAAGATTGAGCCCTTCATCAGTGGAACCGTGGCCAGCGATGGCACTCTCTCAACCACCAAGTCGATCAGCTTGAGCAATCTCTCGGCTGGTGCCAGTTACAACTTTATGGTTGAGGCCATCGATAGTAGCGGCAACGTTTCGGTTAAGTTGTAGAGTCCTCCGCGCGATCAGCCGAGCGCGCTCCGGCGCGCTCGGCTTCGATCGACCTCGGTCAAAAATTGTTTTCGCAAACGAGCACTGCTGGGCGTAATTTCCAAATATTCATCATCGGCCATGACCTCAAGCCCGCGCTCGATGGTGATTGGTGTGGGTGGTGTTAAAAAGATCGCTTCGTCCGACCCGCTGGCGCGCATGTTGCTCAACTGCTTGCCTTTAGTGGGATTAACGGCCATCTCTTCGCCTTTGGCCGTGTTGCCGATTACCATTCCCTCATAAACTTCGGTGGTGGGGCCAATGTAGAGCGTACCCCGGGTTTGGAGGTTAGCCAGAGAAAAGGCCAAAGCTTTACCGGCGGCCATCGAGATCATTGAGCCGACGGCTCGTTTAGTGATCTCGCCGGCATAAGGTTTAAAGCCCAGTACCCGCGAGGCCAAGATACCATCACCTTTGGTATCAATAATAAAGTAGCCGCGGTAACCCAGGAGTCCCCGCGTTGGGCCCTCGAGCACCAAGCGGACGCGCTCGCCATGAGGCTTTAGATCTTTAAGTTGGATCCCCCGCCCCGCCAATTTTTCAATCACGACTCCTTGGAATTCGGTCGGGATCTCGATCACTACTTCCTCAAACGGCTCACTTTTTATGCCCTCAATATTTTTAATAATCACTTGTGGTTGCGAGACTTGGAGCTCATAACCCTCGCGCCGCATCTGCTCCAGTAAAATCGCGATGTGGAGTTCGCCCCGGCCAAGAACCGTCATTGTGTCGCCATCAAAGTCGACACGGAGTCCAACATTAACCTCCAACTCACGGAGTAGCCGCTCCCTAATCTGCCGACTGGTCACAAACTTGCCCTCGCGACCGGCGAAGGGCGAATTGTTGACCAAAAAATTTAGGGCAATCGTTGGCTCATCAACTTTGATCACTGGGAGCGGCTCCGTCTCGGCCGCGTCACAAATGGTGTCGCCAATATAGATGTTAGGCAGGCCGGCTAAGAGCACAATATCACCAGCCGGGGCTTGCGTTACCTCTTCCCGCTGCAAACCTTTAAAAGTAAAAAGTTTGGTGATTGTCCCGGTCTCGGTTTCGCCAGTGGCTTTTTTGACCAAAACTTTGGCGCCAGTTTTTAAAACACCGTCATAGATGCGCGCCACGGCTAAACGTCCAAGGAAGTTGTCGTAGGCTAAATTAAATGGTTGGGCGCGGAGGGGAGCCGCCGCGTTGTGAGCGGCCGCCGGCACCTGCTCCAAAATTACGTCCAGCAGGGGATTGATGTTTACTTTTTCGTCTGCGAGATTTTTAACGGCAATCCCATCGCGGCCAACGGCATAAACGGTGGCAAAATTTAATTGCTCCTCCGTTGCTCCCAGTTCAAAAAAAAGTTCCAGCACCTCATCATGGGCCCGGGCCGGATCAGCCGCCGGTTTATCTATTTTATTTAAGACGACAATCGGGTGGTGGCCAATCTCCAAAGATTTTTTTAAAACAAAGCGGGTCTGGGGCATCGGCCCCTCCTGGGCATCAACTACCAGTACGACCGAATCAATGGAACGCAAAACCCGCTCCACCTCTGAGCCAAAATCGGCGTGGCCAGGAGTATCAACAATATTAATTTTGGTCCCCTGGTAAATGACGGCAGCATTTTTGGAATAGATAGTGATCCCCCGCTCTTGCTCAAGAGCATTGGAGTCCATCGTCACCCCCTCGGCGGCGGCGCCCGTTTGACGCAAAATGGCGTCGGTCAAAGCCGTCTTGCCGTGATCAACGTGGGCAATAATCGCAATATTCCTAATTTCCATATCAGCCGAGGTATTCTAGCACAATCTTCCCAAGAGCTTAATTTTATTTAATGGAGATTCGTTTTGCCGGCATAGAGCCGGCCAGAAATGTTTGAGCTTTTTGTGACCTAAAGTTCTTAAACACCGCTTCTTCACCAGGAGAATCAAAAACATTTTCCGTCTTCATAGTAAAGTGGTCAGATATTTTCCCTTTCTTTAGAATCGTGGCAAATTTGACCGGGAAATTAGTTCGCGGAGCAAAATTTAGTAAATCTTTACCAAATCTTACTATTACATCATCGCCCCAACTATTGCGGTAAATGCCTTCATATTTTTTATAATCTGGGAGTTTACCATGATGTTTTTGCGGATTATCAATGCCATTAAAAATGGCGTTAAGGGTACCTCGAGCAATACCGCTAGCTGAACTTGATAGAGAGTTCGTAAGCACAATAACACCTATGCCAGTCATTGGATCTAGCAAAATCTGGGTAATAAAGCCATTGAAGCCGCCGCCGTGCTCAATAATTTTTCTTTTACCAATATGAAATACGCCAAGCCCGAGGCCATACTCCTCGTCGCCCCCTGTTTTTTCGTGAGGTCGCATAATCTCCTTTTTTGATTCTCGATTTAATAATTTTTCCTTCCCGTCAAAAGCTAAGGCGGCAAGATATTTAGCCAGATCAACCACATTTGATAAAAAACCCGTAGCCGGGGCATAAGAATTTGTTTTAAAGTGTCTAAATATTTTCCGCTTTTGATCGGGTATTTCTCGACCGTAACCAGTGGCCACATTACTAAGGGTACTTAAATAATCAGGGGCCGAGGTATCCATTTTTAACGATTTAAGAATTTTTTTAGTGATGTAATCACCATATTTCATCCCGCTAACCTTTTCGATAACTAGACCCATAATAGAAAAGCCATAATTGGTATATTTAAACCGGGTGGCATTTTCAAACACCAACGACGACAGCCCAAAAGACCGTTTTAAATCTTTAGGGAAGTTCCCCGTTTCCCAGTGGGGCGAATCACCATCCCGAAAGAGTCCGGCCGTATGAGAAAGAATTTGACGAATAGTGATATTTTTAGCATTTTTATTTTTTTCCCCACCCTTAAACCAAGGAAGATAATCAATAACCTTGTCATCAAGATGGAGTTTACCTTCTTCGACCAATTGCATTATTGCCACAGCGGTAAAAGTTTTAGAGATCGAAGCAATATGATATAGAGTGCTTTTATTGGCCTTCTTTTTCTTTTTGGTATCGGCATAACCAAAACTACGCTCATAGACAAGTTTTCCACCATAAACAATCCCCATCGATAAACCTGGGGTTTTATCGTATTTGATTTTTAGGGGCAACCAAAAGTCAATTACATGGCCAGTTTCCTTGATTATTTTTATGTATTCTTTCTTCATACAGTCTATTATAGACTAGGCGTTTGGCTATTCTAGCACAGTCCGGAGAAAAATCTAAAATTAGCTTTTGTTTGTAATAAAAAATGATTCATCGATGACCCATTTTCTATCACCCTCATAACGGAAAATTGCCACATTATCAAATGGAAGATCGAAGTTGGGTGGCGTCAGGTTAGAGACGTAGTCCCAAATTTTATTGTTTTTGTTAGTTAATTATGTTAGGTTCTAAGTATATGAGTTTGCTTATATTAATGTTGCTTTTCTTTGCCTATATGAGCCTCAGAGACCGTTTTTTGTGATCAATTCAACAAAAATTTTATAATGACAAGAGGACAAAAGATAACGATGTGGATATTTGGTCTGATTATTTCAGTAGTTCTATTCTTTGGTGGTATCGGTATGGCGAACAACGGTGAAAACGCAGGTTTATTCGTTGGGCTTATACTTCCATTGATAATAATAGGTTTGATGTTCTTCTTTTCCTTTGGTAAAAAGGACGACCAGGCATAGAACTCCCCCGGAGAGTCAGTGCAGAAGATTTGTTAGAACCTGGCAAAAACTCTCCTTATCAGCAAGACCCTTTGTCCAACACTGGGTGTTGGACATGTTAGACGTTAGGCGTCTAACAACCTAGGATCCCACGTGAAGTGGTCCGGCTGGCGGCCACGAAAATGGCAAAGTAACTTCTTCAGCCCGCACCAGACCACCCGTGGTTACACTATTCCTGCATGCACCTGAACTTATATTGGATTGAGTTTGTTTTGTAATTGGAAATTCGTTTGTTATTCTGAAGAAACGATTTGTATTTGAAATGCGTTCAATAACACCAGGTAGAACATTTTCAGCATTACTAGTCTCAATATTCACATAAGAATTTCCTGTACAATCGCTATTTTCAAAAAATATAGTGCTGGTTTCATTGAATGACTCAACTTGAAAAGAACTCCAATTAACTACTGAGGATTGGCTAAACGAAAGTAAGCCATTCAATGTGGGTATATATGTTTCAAATTTGGATAAAGAGCTACTTACACCTATCAGTGTCCCCAAATCTTGATTGTTAGCATCATATAAATGAAGGCCTGTCCCGGAGGCTCCAGGTGCGCCAGGATCGCCTTTGTCGCCCTTATCACCTTTTGGACCTTGGATGTTCCAGGTTAGCGAAGTTTCAGTTTTAGAACATTGGCCACTAAGAAAGTTGAGAATGCGAACTGCACCGGTCTTGTTATTTACACAAGAATTGACTTCGTTTCCAACCGCCTGAGAATAAGTCCAGATACCGATAACGGCTACAACTAGCACACCAAACCATACCAAATTTTTGTTCGTCATAATTATTAATTATTGGTAATTTATCTCGACCATAATGCCACACTCAATCGATCAGGGCAAGTCCCAGATGCAAAAATCTAAAAATTTGCTAGACTAGCACTGTCTTTGCGGGATCGTCTAATGGTAGGACACATGACTCTGAATCATGTAATCTAGGTTCGAGCCCTAGTCCCGCAGTTATGAAATATGTAATAACAATTATTATGGTAGTGCTGGTGCTTGGTGGGATTTTTTATTATTCGCAAAATAAGACGGCCACTAGTATTAATAGTGGCGTTAACAAAGGCATGACTATGGCTAATGGTTTAATTATTGAAGATGAGCGAGTCGGCACCGGGACGGAGGCGGTGACGGGTAAAACGGTTAGTGTTAATTACGTTGGCACCCTAACCGATGGCACCAAATTTGATAGTTCGTATGACCGGGGTCAGCCCTTTAGTTTTACCCTCGGCGCTGGTCAGGTGATTGCCGGCTGGGATCAAGGCGTGGCCGGGATGAAGGTCGGCGGCAAGCGCAAACTAACCATCCCGCCAGAACTTGGCTATGGCTCGAGTGGCGCGGGCGACACGATCCCGTCCAACGCCACCTTAATTTTTGAGGTGGAACTTCTCGAGGTTAAATAAATTTAAACCTTAAGGTATTTGCGGATGGCGAGCCAACTGGCCACGGCGCCTAAGGCGATGCCGGAGAGGAGCAGGATCAGGAAAATTTGCCCAAAGTTAGAGAGGTAGTAAGAAGCGAGATTAACGCCGCCATAAACCGCCGAGGTCGCACCCCGGAGCCACAAGGCCGAGGGGTATAGCAAGATGGCGGCAATAATGGCCGAGATCACGCCCGAGATAATCCCCTCCACCAAAAATGGTCCCTGGACGTAACTTGAGCTCGCCCCCACCAAGCGCATCACCGAGATCTCCTCCCGGGCAATATAAATGGTGAGCGAGACAGTGTTGAAGGTGACGAGGATCGACATCAAGATTAAGACCAGCGCAATGGCCACACTAACGCGCTGTGTAGCATCAATCACTTGGATCAATTTGTCGACTAAATCTTTTTTATAAACCACTTGATCAATAATTGAGTTGCTACCCGCCGCCTCATTTTGCGAGTCCAAAAATTGAGCAATGGCCTTATATTGACCCGGGTCAGTGGCAGTAATATCGATCCGGGCCCCAAAGGGATTACCAACTTCATCCAATGATTGAATTAAAAGGGCATTGTCGGCATGCCGAGCTTTAAAATCGGCCAACTCCTCATCGCGGGAGTGGTAGACAACGTCTTTGACCTCGGGCATCTTTTTTAGAGCAGTTTGAAGGGCAGAAATATCAGCCTCGGCGGCATCAAGCGTAAACGAGACGCTAATGTCCACCTTGCTCTGGATACTCTCAAGGGTGGAGTGCAAAAAGGCCGAGCCAAGGAGGAGGCCGCCGATCACCAGGAGACTAACGGTCAAGACTAAGATTGAGGCGATAGAAACAACGGCATTACGCCAAAAATTTATAAAGCCTGATCGCCAAATTCTTTTGGTATTAGTCCACATCATAAATAATTATAAACTATAGCGCCCTTTGGCATCGTCGCGAATAATCCGACCGTCCTCCATCGTGATCACTCGCCGACCAAGACTGTCGATCACACCTTTGTTGTGGGTCGTCAAAATGACGGTTGTACCCAAATCATTAATTTTTTTAAAAATTTGAACAATCTCGTTGGTATTGATGGGGTCGAGATTACCGGTCGGCTCATCAGCAATCAAAAGATCCGGCTGATTGACAATGGCTCGGGCAATGGCGACTCGCTGACGCTCGCCACCTGAGAGCTCGTGGGGAAAGTTCCACAATTTATCGGCTAGACCCACCAACTCCAGCACATGCGGCACATCGGAGGCAATCTCGTCATCATCACGACCGGCCGCCTCCATAGTAAAGGCAATATTTTCGTAGGCGGTCTTGTTGGGCAGGAGCCGAAAGTCTTGGAAGACGCTCCCGATCCGGCGGCGCAAGTTTGGGATAGTGGCCTTGCTCAAACGATTGATGTCGACTGATTCAAAAAAAACATGGCCCTCGGTCGGCTCTTCCTCGGCCAAAATCATTTTAAGGAGCGTGGTTTTGCCCGCTCCCGAGTGACCAACGAGCGAGACAAACTCCCCGGGCTTAACGCTAAAGGTCACCTCTTGAAGGGCGGCCATCCCCCCCTCATAAATTTTGCTAACTTTATCAAAATAAATCATCGGCCTTCAGATTATAACTTTTTTTCGGCCTCAATCAAAGCATCCAAATTGCCCTCTAGTACCTTATCAATATCGCGCTCCTCGACCCCCGTCCGATGATCTTTGATTAGCTTGTAGGGGTGGAAAACGTAGGAGCGGATCTGATTACCCCACTCAATCTCCATCGTTTTACTCACATACATACTCTCGTTTTTGGCTTGCCGTTCGTTCTCTCTAAATTTAAACAACTTGCCCCGCAAAATTTCCAGCGCCTTTTCCCGATTTTGGGCTTGGGACCGTTCCTCCTCGGAGTGGACAGTCAGGCCGGTGGGCAAATGGGTAATCCGCACCGCCGTCTCACGCTTGTTAACATTTTGACCGCCGGGCCCGCTCGAGCGGGCAAACTCGACTTTGATCTCCTCGGGCGGGATCTCGATCGGCCCGGTTTTGGGAAAGCGTGGTAAGACTTCGACTAAAGAAAAGGAGGTGTGGCGCAATTTTTTCGCACTAAAAGGCGAAATACGGACGAGACGGTGGACGCCGGACTCATGCTTTAACTGCCCATAGGCGCCGCGGCCACTAATTTGGAAGGTGATGTTGCGGTAGCCGCCGTGATCATTCTCGTTTTGGTGGATAATTTGAGTAGCAAAGTGTTGCCGAGCGGCATACTTAAAATACATCTCAACCAGGATGCGAGAAAAATCTTCGGCATCGTCACCGCCGGCGCCAGAAAAGATGGTAATGATGGCATCACTGTCGTCATAATTCTCCCCCGCCGCAGCGGCTTTTAGGGTCGTCAATTCCTTAACCACCTCACTAGCTCGAATTTTGTTTTGCCAAAAAAGGGGATTTTGCATTTCCCCCTCCAGTTCCTTAATTTTTTCTTTGATTTCTTTTTCCTCCATGAGCCACCTCCCGGGCTTGAACCGGGGACCCCCGCTTTACGAAAGCGATGCTCTACCAACTGAGCTAAGGTGGCCAGTAATAATTCACGGAGCCGTTGGCCAGAATTGAACTGGCGACCTTTCCCTTACCATGGGAGTGCTCTACCAACTGAGCTACAACGGCAAGTGAGAAGATAATAAGCCGTTTACGGACTGGCCTATTTTATTACACTTTTTGCCTCTTTTCAACTGACCTCACCAGGGATATTTTTCTCCTTTGAACCAAAACTGGCCCGTCTCTGGTTGTGATAAGGCAAATTTGTAAATGTCTTCGGCGACTTCTTCAGGTGTCAGATCAGCTTCCTCGCCGCCCATCGCTGTTTTAACCCAGCCGGGGTGCACCGAGGATACAGTAATCTGCTCATTTAGACGATGAGCCAATGTCCGAGTATACATATTGAGCCCGGCCTTAGAAATCTTATAACTTGGGTAGTGACCAGGGTAATGGCTAGTGTCTTCATCATCCACTGCAGCTCTCTTGAGTGACCCAGCTGAAGATGAGATATTGATGATGTGGCCACCAGTCTTAATTAATGGCAAGAGATTTTCGGTAAAATCAACTGTGCCGATCAGATTTACTTCCAGTGTTTGGCGCAATTTATTCACTACAACTTTAGTCTCCTCATCGTCAAAAAGAGCACCGGCGTTATTGATCAATAGATCAATTTGGGCGCCAGTTTTTTTAATTTCCTCGGCCGCCTTGGTAATGCTAGTCGGGTCGCTCAAATCAAGGGTGACGATAGTGAGTTTTGGGTTGGAATAATCAGGTGAAGAAGTTAAGACTGTGCCAATCACCATCCAATCCTCGGCCAAAAATTTTTGAGCTAAGGCTTTGCCAATTCCCTGCCCCACACCGGTTATTAGAACTGTCATACCTTCTAACTATACTTGAAAAAAGTCACGAAGTGTATATAATCACTAAGTTAATCGCGGAGTGGAGGAGTAGTACCTCGGGAGGCTCATAACCTCCAGACACCGGTGCAATTCCGGTCTCCGCAACAAGTGGAGAGTCGGGGTAGCTCAGTTGGTAGAGCACAGCACTCATAAAGCTGCGGTCGTGGGTCCGATTCCCACCCCCGACACTGGCAGAGATTGAAAATTAGCAATTGCGGGCGTAGCTCAATTGGTTAGTAGCACTCCCCTGTCACGGGAGAGGTTGCC
>CAZMXZ010000003.1:0-22033 GCA_964570405.1 uncultured Candidatus Saccharibacteria bacterium
CGGGCTTTGGCTTCCATTTCTTTTGTCAAACCAATTTCGATGGCTTTAATATAATTTGGAATCGCCTTCTTTTCGCGACCATTATTGTCGTGAAACAAACCCAAACGATAGTAGGCAAGAGCTTTGGCTTTTTGTGAGTTAGACTTTAGGGTATTATTAGTTAGAGTTGTTAAACGTCTTCTCACGTTTAACTAAATATATTTTTTCAAAACTTGGAAGTCGGACCTGAGAGTCTCTTTTAGGGCTTGGTTATAGATCGCCGCCGCCGGGTGGTAGAGGGGAATGATGGTAACTTCGCCATAACCAGCTTGGCCGGAAAAAACTTTCCCGTGCAGTTCGCTAATCGAGCGCAGGGCATCGGGTAGACCAAACTTAGTCATTATGTAAGTCATAGCAAAACGCCCAAGGGTGGCAATCACGGCTGGTTGGATAATCTCAATCTGCCGATCCAAAAAAGGACCGTAAGCATCAATCTCTTCAGGCAATGGATCGCGATTCTCGGGCGGTCGATCTTTGACGATGTTGGTGACGTAAACTTCTTTGCGATCCAAATTTATAGAAGCCAAGAGTTCATCCAAAATTTTACCGGCCGAGCCGCAAAAGGGTCGGCCCTGGATGGCTTCGTTCTTCCCTGGCGCCTCACCAATAAACATAATCTTGGCGGCGTGGTTACCCTCACCAAGCACAGCGTGGTAGCCGTGACTCTCGCGATAATTATAAAGTGGTGAAGTAGTCAAACTAACTACCTCGTCACGAATGGCTCTTAATTTTTCAGTTCTCTCGGCCAGTTTCATGGGTTGCGTCGGGGGTTTTGATAGTCTCATCAATCCCCTGTTCCAAATACCAAAGGATGGTAAAGACGAGGAGGGCAAGGGCGGTGGCAACCGTACCAACAAAATAGAGACCAAAACCAGCGGCCAAGCCAATGCCAGCGGCCACCCAAATGCCGGCCGCCGTGGTGAGGCCAGTGACCTTATTGCCTTGGATCAAAATTAGTCCAGCGCCCAAAAAACCAATTCCTACCACCACCTGCGAGGCCGTTCGGAGAGGGTCAAAATCCCCGGAATGGGTTGATAAGATTAATTCAGAAATAACTACAAACAAGGCCGAACCTAAACTGATCAAGGCAAAGGTCCGCATCCCCGCCGCCTTGCCAATTAAGTTGCGCTGCAGACCTAAAAGACCACCCAAACCAACGGCGGTTGCTAATCGAATGACAATTTCTAGTTGATCCAACATTTTTTACAGTCGCACCTCACCGCAAGCCAGATACATCGCAATTTCGGGCTGATCCTCGCCGGCATGAACATTGATGGCCAGCGGTAATTGCTTGACCAAATCTTCCCACAGCGTGTCACGACCATCAGTCTCAACTAGGTAGGCTTGCCCCTCACCATTTTTAATCGTATCTAGGTCATAAACTACCTCACCCAGGTTAGCGCAAGTGCCTTTGTGGATGTGGGCCGGTTCCGTAGCGGTGGCCGACTCTCCCGAGATTGAGAGTTTGACTAGGACGCGGCCATCCTCGGTGGGAGTAATAGTTGCCGTTCCACTTTGACCCGATTTGTTCTGCTCGACTAGCGCAATGGCCGTCTCCTTGGGTGTCGGCAAAACATTGTTTTGTTTGTAAAAATAAAAGCCAATGGCGCCCAAAATTAGAACAAGAATAACAATTATAGCAGTCTTCATACTTTTCTATTATACACCAAAGTCGTGGCTGTCACCTTTGGTTAATTCCTTTTTCAAAGCATCTTTAATGGTTCCTAAAACAGTCGGCGGAGTAATAAAGTTGTGGTCGGTCAAGTAATTATGGCCCCAAAGTTTGTCCGTAAAACTCATCCCAGAAAATTCTCGCGACGATGAATATCTAGGCACAACGTGAGCGTGTAGGTGCCGTGTTTCATTACCTAAAAAAGAATAATTAAGCCAGTCTATCTGAAAAGTTTTTTGTAGCGCTAATCTTAATTCTTTTAACACGAGAAATAGTTCCTCCTGCTCTTCGACAGTTGCTTCGGACAAATCCTTGGCCTCATTTCTTTTACACCAAACAATACAGCGCCCCAAATAACTCTGATTTTTGTTAACATAAACTGACCAGTATCTGTAATCTTTTATTAGGTCTTTGGAAAAATCTTCAGACATATTTTATTTTTCAAATCTTGAGGCGGCCAGGCGGTAAGCGCAATAGTCGCAGGTGGTGGCAGCTGGAGGTAGATCGCCCAGTAAGCACTTTTTGGCCTCCATCAACTTGCCTTCGATCCAGTCGGTAGAACCCTCGTAAGGGATCAGCTTAACATCAAACTCAAGTTTGCCGTCGAAAGCCTCGCGGTCACGGCGTCCGTTAACATAGACAAAGTAAGCCGTCGGCGAGACTTTAAAATTGTTTTGTTCAAAGAGCCATTGGTAAATTTCTACTTGGTTTTTGTAGCTCCTTTGCCAATCGGCATCGAGATTAACCTCGCTATCTTTACTGGTCGCTTTATAATCCACCACCGTCAGCCGTCCCTTATCGTCAACCCAAACATCATCCACCGCACCATATAAATAAAAGTTGCTGGGTTGGTGGAGTGCACCGATCCCCTTAAAGTTGTCGCGCCAGTCGGGCAAACTCTCGTGCTGGAGCGGGACCAAGGTTAGACCGTAATTTTCTAAGAGTGGGTGGACGCTGCCATCAGCCCGGTGGACATCAAACTCTTTTTTGAGGAGATGATCCACGGCCGAGTTTAAGTTAAAGGGGAAGCCGGGTGGCTGATCGACGCCCAAGCGTCGGTCAAGATAAAAACAGCGCGGGCAGCGTAAAAAATTCTCCAACTTAGAGCGGCTCAACCTAAATGGCTCCCGATTAGTTGGATTAAAAATATTTTTTGTTCTAGTGATCGACATATTTAGTTTAACAGTTTTAACTCCCCCCAACTTGGGCCTAGTTCAACCCCGGTGACAATTGGCACGCTCCAGTTAACCACCCGCTCCATCGCCGGCTTAACAATTGCCACCACTTCTTTTATTTTATTTTTATTAACTTCATAAATTAACTCGTCGTGGATTTGAAGCACTAAGTAAACATCTTGATCTAATTTACTTTTTTTCAAATCAGCATCAGCTTTAATCATCGCCAGTTTAATAATATCAGCGGCGGTACCCTGCAGGGGCGCATTCATCGCCATTCTTTCTGCGGCGGCGCGCAAAAATGATAAGTGCGACTTGATCTCGGGGAAGTAGCGCCGCCGACCAAAATAGGTCTCGGTGTAACCTTTGATCGCTACTTCTTTTTTAACTTTATCAAAATAAGCCCGGATAGTTGGGAAGGTGGCAAAATAATTATCGTAAAATTCTTTGGCCTCGGCTCGGTTGGTGCCAAGGTTGGCTTGGAGAGCCGTTACTCCCATCCCGTAAATAATACCAAAATTGATCACTTTGGCCTTGCGCCGCATATCTTTTGTCACTGCGTCTGGCGGAACTTTAAATACCCGAGCTGCCACTGAGGTATGAACGTCAGCGCCGGTTTGGAAAATCTTTTTTAACTCAGCATCGCTCGACAGCTCAGCCAAAACCCTAATCTCAATTTGAGAATAATCAAAGGCTAACAATTCTTTTCCTGGCGGCGCAATAAAGGCCCGACGGATGGCCTCACCACGCTCGCCACGGGCCGGAATATTTTGCAAATTGGGATTGGAAGAGGAGAGGCGTCCAGTGGCTGCCCCAAGTTGATTAAAGGTACTATGCAGGCGATCGTGCTCGTCTAGCAACTTGGGCAAGGCATCCACATAGGTCGAGCGCATCTTCTCGGCCTCACGATAGTCAAGAATTATCGGAATGATTGGATGCATCTGCCGCAAGCGCTCTAATTCCGATTCTCGCGTCGTCCGGGCCCCACCGGCCGTTTTGCGCCCCGGTTTGCCGGTTGAGAGTTTGAGCTCGTCATAGAGCACTTCACCAAGCTGCTTGGGTGAGTTGATGTTAAATTCGCGCCCGGCTAATTTATAAATTTGCTTGGTTAAGCTCTCTAGTTCTTGATGATAATCTTTGGCCAGCTTGGCTAAATACTTTTTATCGATCAAAACACCGTGCTTTTCCATCTCCCTAATTATCGGTGTTAGAGGTTCCTCAATTTCTTTCATAACGCGCTCGGTCACACCGTGTTCTCGCGCGGAAGCTAGAGGTGAGACGTGAGAAGTTGGACGCCAGGTAGAATCTTTTTCTTCTTTGTCACCATTTAAACTACCTAACCGCGAAACCAAGCTCCGAAACTCAAGTTCGGCAAAAAGTTTTTTGGCCAGGTCGGGGTTAAAAGTCTCGCGCCAGTTGGGTGGCAACTCAAACTTGATTGGTGCGTCACGGCGGATGGTGGCTAGGGTTTTAGAAAATAATGCTTCCTCTTCATTTTCTTTAAGTAACTCAATTATTCTCGGTTTAATACCGGCTTGCTCTAATTTTTTTGGCGTTTTATTTAAAATTTTATACATCTCTTCTAGCGTCCCAAATTTTTGGATCAGGAGACTAGCGGTTTTGTCGCCAATCCCTTTGACGCCAATAATATTATCGGACTGATCACCGGCCAAACCTTTATAATCCGGCAAAAACTCTGGGGCAAAACCATACCTCTCTACCACGCCCCTTTCGTTATAAACAATCGTATCGTTTAGACCTTTTTTGAGGGTATAAACCACTACTCGCTCCCCTTCCACCAACTGCGTTGTGTCCATGTCGCCCGAGGCAATGACGATTTGCAGATCTTTTTTATTTTTTAGCTTTTCAACAATCGTTCCAACAATATCATCCGCTTCAAAACTGGCTTCCGAGTAAACCGGAATGTGAAAAGCGGCAAAAATCTGCTGCGAGCGTTTGATCTGATCAATCAATTCGGGATCGGCCTTAATTCGCCCCGCTTTGTAGTCATCATAAACTTGTTTACGGAAGGTCGCTTCGGCTCGATCGTAGCAGGCCACCAAATAGTCTGGTTTAAGATCTGTAATAATCTTCATTAGCATACTACTCAAGCCATAGAGACCTCCGGTGGGAACACCGGCCGCCGTCTTAAAGTCGGGCAAAGCGTGGTAGGCTCGGTGCAAAATAGCGTGAGCATCCAACAAAACAATTTTGTGTTTAAACTTTTTCATTTATTTACCCACCACAATATTCCGATGCTTAGGACCGGTATGAATAAATTTTATTTTTATCGCACTTTTTGGAATTAGTGCTTTGACTCGCTCTGGCCACTCGAGAATAATTAAATTCTTTTGGTCTCTGACTATTTCTCCCCAGCCTAATTTTTTTAAATCTTTGGCACTCTTTAATCTGTAAGCATCTAAGTGGATCAAATTAGTAAAACTTTTATTTTTTAACCGATAGATCTTTTCAATCACAAAAGTCGGGCTGTTAACTTTTTCTTTAACGCCTAGACCTTTGGCCAGAGCTTGAGTAAAAGTAGTTTTACCAGCCCCCAAATTACCTTGGAGGGCCATAATGATTGCTCTCCCGCCGCTCGGTCTGATCTTTCTTGCCAAATTTTGAGCCAATTTTTTGGTCCCGGCCAAAGTATATTTCATTGCTTTCTCATATTAACAAAAAAAGAGCCCCGTTGCTTTGGTAAGCATTGGAGCTCGAACTAAACACAATTACCGATGGCGGCAGGAATTGTAACTGCCATAATGGCACTGCTGCTGTCCAACCGATGATCGGATCGGGCAGTTTGGGCAGTAGCTGTGCCCGCCATATTGCCCACCGTAGGCGCCACCATAAAACCGAGGCGGGCCAGTTTGGATCGGGCAGTAGTTTTGCCCGTAGTTTCCGCCACGATACGGTCCGTAGAACGAGTCGCCATAGGGTGACGACGCAACCCCCGGTACAAAGCCCGGAAGCTGATACGACACGGGCGACGGAGTGACGGAAGCTGCAGGTGTCGGCGTTGGTGTGATCTCGGTTGATACCGAGACCTGGAGGCTTTTGTAGCCATGGGTCTCGAGCTTGAGACTCGGGCCCGACTCCGCTGCTGGCGCCTCTTTTGCCTCCGGCACGGCTGAAGCAGCCGGTGGCGGTGGTGGCACCGGTGTAGCCACTGGCGTGGCGGCAACCACTGCCGCTGGCACTGCACAAGACGCAGGCGTCTTGTGCTTCTTGTTCTTCTTCGCCAGATTAACAACCGAAGCCAGCACAACGATGCAAATCAGCCCAAACAAAACTAAAAGGGCTGTCCTGAGCAGGCCACTGCTGATACCTTTAGCGGGTGCTGGTGGCACCGGTGCTGAACTCGATGCCGGGAACGCAGCGGCTGATTTAGCCGCATGCATCTTGTTGATCAGCTCTGTCGCCGTCTTCTCGGCCGTCGCTGATGCGACAGCCTGAATCTGTGCCTGATCGAGTGCCGCTTTGGTGGGCGGCCTTCTGGTCGCTTTTTTGATAGCCATTTTATTGGCTCCTTTTCAATTTTTTGTGAGTCTAAGACTCATCACTTCTGCCCGGCATTGTATCATAAGTGTATAGTATTTGTCAAGAAGTAGAAGGTTTCCTCCGTTTAGTAGGGTTGCGCCAAAATTTGATGGTGCTAGAAATTGGATAGGTCAGTTGTTTTGACAATTTGATTGTGATCGGAGGCAAAAAAGCTTAAAATTAAGACAAGTAATGGACGACGAAAAAGAAAAGCACCAAAAACACCTCACCGATCTACGTCTGCGCGAGGCTGAAGACTTGGCTCAAACCCTGGCTGGCCGTTATGGCTTGCCCTACCTCGATCTGACTAAGACGCCAATTAACACTGACGCCCTGCGTTTGGTGCCAGAGGTAGAGGCGAGAGCAGCGGGGTTGGCAGCTTATAAAATTATTGGCTCCAAGGTTTTTTTAGGCCTGATTTCCACCGCTAACCCAAAAACCAAAAATATTTTGGCCGATTTGGAACACAAAGGCTACCAACTAACCACCAGTTTGGTCTCGGAGACAAGTCTCAAGCGGGCTTGGGAGCGCTATAGCGAGATCCATGAAGGGATCAAGACTGAGGCCGGGGTAGTAGAGATTGCCCACGATGTGATCGACAAGTATTTGGCTGAATTAAAAACTGTTAGCGCCGTTCAGACCGCCCTCAATGATGAGCTAAGCCAAATTGCCGGCGGTGGTGGCAGCACTTCCAACTTGCTCGAGATTATTTTGGCCGGGGCCTTAGCTACCGAGGCTTCTGATGTCCACCTCGAGCCAGAGAGTACAAGCGTGCGCTTGCGCTACCGTCTTGATGGTGTGCTCCAAGACATCAGTCACATTGATCTCCACCCTTACCAACAACTACTCTCCCGGGTTAAATTGACCTCGGGCCTGCGTCTCAACATCAAACAAACCGCCCAAGATGGACGCTTTAGCATCAGAGCCGCTGGGGCCGAGATTGAAATAAGAACAGCAATTTTGCCAGGGCCATATGGCGAATCAATCGTCCTGCGCGTCCTCAACCCCAAGAGTCTAGAGATCACGTTTGAGAACTTGGGAGTGAGCCACGATCTGTTTGCCCTCTTTGACCGCGAGATCCACAAGCCCAATGGTTTGGTCTTACTGACTGGCCCAACCGGCTCGGGCAAGACCACTACTCTCTATGCCTTTTTGCGCCGGATCAATTCACCGGGAAGTAAAATAATCACCATTGAGGATCCGATCGAGTACCATTTGGCCGGCATCAGCCAAACTCAAGTCAACGTTAAGCAAAATTACACCTTCCTCTCTGGTCTGCGCTCGGCGCTACGCCAAGATCCAGACATTATTATGGTTGGTGAGATCCGGGATAAGGAAACGGCCGCCGTGGCCATTAACGCTGCTCTGACTGGACACTTAGTTTTTTCTACCCTCCACACCAACACGGCGGCTGGCGCTATTCCCCGCTTGATTGACTTGAGCGTAAATCCCAAGGTGATTAGTTCAGGTTTGACCTTGGCGATTGCTCAGCGATTAGTCAGAAAATTGTGTGATAAGTGCAAAAAAGCTGACCAGCCGACGGCCGAAGAAAAAAAACTACTAACCCAAATTGTCGCTAGCATCAAAAAAGTTAAACCGAGTGAAGTTCCGCCCCAAAGTGATCGAGTTTGGCGACCCGTTGGTTGTAGCAGCTGCAATAATACCGGTTATCGCGGCCGCTTGGGTCTGTTTGAGGCAATCGCCATGGATGAGAGAGTGGCGGCCATTAGCACCAGTAACCCGAGCGAGCGGGAAATAAAGTTGGCCGCCCAACCGCAGGGTATTCTCGATATGCGTCAAGATGGCATCCTAAAAGTACTGGCGAGCATAACGGACCTAGGTGAGCTCGGTCGAGTGATTGATCTTTATCAAGAAATAGTTTAGTGATCTTGTCCCAAAACCTCCAAACAATCTTCCTGGCAGTTGAACCATCAGGATTAGGTCAGACCAGTAGGGGCCAGTGAGTGTATTCTCGACTAGCGAGAAGACCAACTAGTCCTAAAAGAGAGACCCGTTAGACCGGATTAGAGCCTAAATTGCTTGGAGGTTTTGAGATAAGAAGCGAAATTAGCCATTGGTATGCTAGCATATAATTATAATTATGTCAAGGAATGACTCCGAACTAGACTCCACTCTGCGGCCACGGCAGTGGGAAGACTATATTGGCCAAAGCAACCTCAAACAAAATTTGCGGATCTTACTTGACGCTGCCCACGGTCGTGGTGATGCGCCGGAGCATATTCTTTTTTATGGTCCGCCGGGCCTGGGCAAAACAACCCTTGCCCATTTAGTGGCCAAAGACCTGGGGGTAGAGATCCGCACAACTTCGGGGCCGGCCCTAGAGCGCGTTGGCGACATTGCCTCACTTTTAACCAACCTGGCGCCCGGCAATATTTTATTTATTGACGAGGTCCATCGGTTAAACAAATTAATCGAAGAAACCCTCTACCCCGCCCTGGAATCACGCAAACTAAATATTGTTTTAGGCAAAGGCCCCTCCGCCCGGATGATCGAGCTTGATTTGCCGCCCTTTACTTTGATCGCCGCCACCACCAGGCTCGCCCTCCTCTCTTCCCCCCTGCGGTCGCGCTTTTCGGGGGGGATCTTTCGGCTAGATTTTTACGCTCCAAAAGAGATCGAGGCCATTTTGGATCGATCAGCCAAACTGCTTGATTTAAAACTAGAACCAGGGGCGCGGGCCGAGATTGCCCGCCGGAGCCGGGCCACGCCTCGCCTGGCTAATCAACTCCTCAAGCGTTGCCGTGATTACTCTCAAGTCAAAAAACAACCGCTCTCGGCCGAGGCCGTGGCTGGGGCATTAGATTTGCTTGGTTTAGATGGTCTTGGTCTTAATGCTCACGACCGGACAATATTAAAAACCTTGATCACCAAATTTGGCGGCGGCCCCGTCGGCCTTAAGACCCTGGCCAATTCCTTAGCTGAGGAAGAGTCAACTCTAGAAGAAGTCCATGAACCATATTTATTACAACTTGGTTTTATTGAACGCACCCCCCGCGGCCGATCGGCCACCCCGCATGCTTACAAACACTTGGGTTTGGGCCATATCCAAGATAAACAAAGTGTATTATTCTAAGTTTTCCTCGAGAAAATCTGTTTCCGTACTGAGCGCACCTAGTCTGTCAGCAACTTCTAAATATTTACTATATGGCGACGCTCTTAGCCACTTCTCAATTTGCGACGAACGAACATAATTAAAATATAAATCATGATCGGACTGCTTCATCAAAACAGGAGCCTGGCTTCTCCAGTCAGGGTTTTCTGACATAAATTTCTCTGCCGCTACATAACCCTGAATATGAACCAAGCCGTTTAGAAATATGGTGAACGTTTTCTCAACGGGCTCGGGTAATTTTGCAATGTTATAAACCAACAAATCAAGTCTTCGAAGCATTGCATCGATTAGATCTTTGCCGGAGTGATCACTGTTTTTTTCTTCCTCAAAAGTTTTTAAGTCACTAACCCCATCATTTATCACCGACATTATCTGGCCGAGAGACCACCCGACGGAATCATCAAGACTGGCATATTTTTGATAAAGGGCTGATAACTGATCAAGTGATTCTCTTAATAATCTCGGAGCGTTTTCATAAGCACCGCCCAAATCAGTAGACTCAAGTTTGTTATAAATTATCTTGATACCTTGATCTAAAATTTTTATGTCTCGGACAGAGTTTTCCATAATAGCCGTAAATTTGTCCAAAGAATGATTGAGGGTATCAACTTCTTGATTAAATTCTTCTAAAGCAAAGACGCTTATACTATCTCTTTCAGGAGCCGCGGCTAAATCCTCATAACCATTCTGCCGAAAAACATCGCGGGCCAAGGCATCACCCAGTCGTCCCCAAAACTCATCAGCCGAATCCTCCAAGTCGGAAACTTCCCTTGAGAGCGGTCTTTCCTTTATTTGTGACCTAAGAAAATGGGCCACTTCTTCCCCCAAAATTCCTCCATTATTGAAATGTTTGCGGTTAATCCCTATGGAGTTGGAGGTTGCTTCATAATGACTAGCTTCGTCTGTAAAAACAACGCTCGGTTCCCAACCGGGATTAATTTGGATCCCTAGTCTAGCGGGTAAATTATCTAACAATAATCTAACCCGTGAATTTAGTTGCTCGACTGTTTCAGCCTCTGTTGATGTTTTCAATTCCGGGTAGCCTTCCATTCTACAAATTGTAGACTAAAAGTACTGATCAGTATATATTTGCAAGAGTATGTCTGGTCACAATAAATGGTCACAAATTAAAGAAAAGAAAGGCAAAGAAGACGCCAAAAAGAGTAAACTTTTCTCAATTTTAGTTAAGACCATCACCATTGAGGCACGCAAAGCAGCCGGCAACAAGAACGCTCCCAATCTGCGAGCGGCCGTAGAAAAAGCGAAAACTGTGAACATGCCGAGTGATAATATTGAGCGAGCGATCGAACGCGGTTTTGGTGCCCTAGGCGGCGGTCTAGAAGAGGTGGTTTACGAAGCTTATGGTCCGGGCGGGGTGGCGATGATTATAGAGGGCCTGACTGATAACAAAAATCGCACGACGCCAGAGATCCGGCATTTTTTCTCCGAGCATGGTGGTAATTTGAGCGCTCAAGGTTCCGTCCTCTGGGCCTTTGATAAAAAAGAAAACCACTGGGAAGCAAAAACAAAAGTTACCCTCTCCCCGTCTGACCAAAATAAATTAAACGATTTACTCGCTGTTTTGGAAGAACACGAAGACATAAAAAATATCTACACTAATATATGCGAGTAATTGGCATTGATCCGGGTTACCACCGCTTAGGGGTGGCCGTGTTGGAAAAAAACGGGCGAACCGAGACTCTGCTCTGGTCCGATTGTTTAACCACCAGCAACAAGTTAGTCCTTAACCTTCGTCTGTTAAAACTTGGCCAGGAGTTTGAAAAAATTGTAAAGAAATGGCAACCAGACGGGCTAGTGATTGAGCGGTTGTATTTTAGCTCCAACCAAAAAACGGCTATGGCCGTGGCCGAAACACGGGGGATGATCCAATATCTCTCGGCCCAGGCCGGTCTCGCAGTTAAAGAGCTAACGCCCCAGGAGATAAAGATGGCCATCACCGGCTACGGCCGGGCCGACAAAAAACAAGTAATGGAAATGGTCAAGCGCCTAATTAAAATAAAAACTAAACCGACCCATGATGATGAGTGGGATGCAATCGCTATTGCTCTGACGGGACTGGCGGTTATCCACACCAAATAATTTTTAGGCTTGCACCGACTGGTGGTTATGTTACAACTGATAAATATTTACCAGGTCGTTTAAAAAACTAATCGGAAAATTATTTTATGCCCGACGAAGAGGATGATCTTCCCTTAACTGATCCAACCGAAGACGGTGTGGAGGGGGATGGCGAGGAGGAGACTAAACCAGACGAAGAGGAAATGTCTGGCGACGACGCTTTCTAAACCGCTCCCTCAACTTTAGCCAAATCTTTTTTACCAAGGCTAACAATATCGCCAGCGATTAGCTGGTGATTTTGTTTTGGATCAGTAATTTTTTTACCGTTTATCTCTAGGGCCCCCGCCCCGATCAATCGCATGGCCTCACTTTTACTAACTGGACGCAGATGAGCAACCAAATCGAGGCTCGAGTAATCACCAGCCGGCAAACTTTTTGTGACGGCCGAGTAATCTTTTTGGGAAAAGATTTTAACCCAATAATCCTCCGCCGCGCGCGCCAATTTTTCGGTCTGATACAGCTTAACAATTTCGTAGGCTAATTTTAACTTTAGGTCGCGGGGCTTTAGATCAGCGGCCAATTTTTTTATTTCCTCAAGCGGCAATTCGGTGCAATCAATTAGGCACTGGCCGACGGCCTCATCGGGTAGCGCCATGACTTGACCAAACATTTCGTTTGGTTCGGCCGTTAAGGCGATGCCGGTACCTAAACTTTTGCTCATCAACTTCTCACCGGTTTTGGGATTAACCAATAAGGTTGTCGTTAAAACAAATTTTTCCCGCCCGAGATAATTTTTAACCAGGGTTCGGCCAGCTAACATATTAAAGGTCTGGTCGGTCCCACCAATTTCGAGATCAGCCTCAAGCGCCACCGAATCATAGCCTTGCATCAGGGGGTAAAAAAATTCTTGCAAATAGAGCGGCTTTTGTTCTTTTAGGCGTTTGGCAAAAATATCGCGCTCAATCATTTGCTGGACGGTAAAGTTGGAGGCTAAGCGCAGAAGGTCTGAAAAATTTAAACTGGTCAGCCAGTTGGAATTGTAAACAAACTCGATCGAATTAGCTTGATCAGAAAAATCAAGAATACTCCCAATCTGGTCTTTAAACGACTCCATATTCTTTTCCACCTCCGCCCGCGTCAACGCTTGGCGGGCGGCTGTTTTGTCACTCGGATCACCAATTAGAGCGGTAAAATCTCCGATTAAAATAATAATTTTATGGCCCAGCTGATGAAGACGCTTAAGCAGTAAATAATTAGTAGCGTGACCGAGGTGGATGTAGGTAGCGGTTGGATCGATCCCAACGTAGACTCGGAGTGGTCGACCTGATTTTAGAGCTTGCTCCAGGTCGGCCAGCGACGGATAAATTTTGTCGACCGAACGGGTCAGCAGTTCGGCAATTTTTTTCTCATCAGTATTAACCGCCACAGTCATAAACAAACTTTACCACGGACTGGGCAGTCGTTCCAGGTGTGTTAAAATGGCAACCATGACCACAAAACGACGCCTTGACCGAGTACCCAAGTGGCTCCTGCCAGTGGTGGCACTACTATTGATTGGCGGCGGCGCTTTTGTGCTCTGGGCGGCGACCCTACCGGTCCCGGACTTTAACACCGTCTTTGAACAAATCAAAAACCAAGCCTCAACCAAAATTTACGACCGAACGGGCGAGGTCTTGCTTTATGATCTGTCTAGTAACATCCGTCGGACAAACGTGCCTTTTGATAGACTCTCGACTGATTTAAAAAACGCCACGGTGGCGATTGAGGATGATCGTTTTTACTCCCACGGTGGGATCGAGGTCACTTCGATTATCCGAGCCATTTGGGTTGACCTCTGGTCGGGCAGTTTTAGCCAGGGTGGTTCGACCATTACCCAGCAGGTTGTTAAAAACGCCTTCCTATCGCAGGAAAAAACCATCACCCGTAAGGTCAAGGAGTGGATCCTGGCTCTAAAATTGGAACGAGTAATGTCGAAGGATGATATTTTAAATGCTTATCTTAACGAAACGCCATACGGAAGCAATATTTATGGTGCCGAGGCGGCGGCGAACGCGTACTTTGGTACCACCGCCGAAAAGTTGACCCTGGCCCAGGCCGCTTATTTGGCGGCTCTGCCCAAAGCCCCAAGTTATTACTCGCCTTATGGCAGTCATCGCGATTTGCTTGATGCCCGCAAAGACCTGGTCCTCAAGCGGATGCATGATCTCGGTTTTATTACCGATCAGCAAAGAAAGCAGGCAGAGGCTGAAAAGGTTATTTTTATTCCCGGCGGCAATCAGAGTATTAAAGCCCCGCACTTTGTTTTTTATCTCAAAAGTTATTTGGCTGAAAAATATGGCGAGGATTTTGACCAGCAAGGCTTAAAAGTGACCACCACCCTAGATTGGAATTTTCAACAAGAGATGGAGGCGGTCATTAAACGCTACGCGGCGGATAACGAAAAAAACTTCCGGGCCGGCAACACGGGAATGGTGGCGGTTGACCCGACGACGGGCCAGATCGTAGCAATGGTGGGATCACGTGACTATTTTGATGCCACCCGCGAGGGCAACTTTAATGTCACAACGGCTAAACGCCAACCCGGTTCAGCCTTTAAACCAATCGTCTATGCCACGGCTTTTAGTAAAGGCTACACCGACAAAACTGTCGTCTTTGATCTCCCAATGCAATTTTCGACCGCCTGCGCCAACGGTGGTAGTTGCTACAGTCCGCAGAACTATACTGGCAATTTTGTGGGACCAATCTCGTTCCGGAGTGCTCTCGCTCAGTCACGCAACGTTCCCTCGGTTGAGGTCCTCTACTTAGCCGGTATTAATGACTCGATCAAAATGGCTCAAGCGATGGGTATCACCACCCTAACCGATCCCAAGCGCTATGGTCTATCGCTTGTTTTAGGTGGTGGTGAAGTCACCTTGCTGGAAATGACGGGAGCCTATGCCAGCTTTGCCAACGAGGGCAAACATTACCCCAATACGCCAATCCTGAAAGTGGAAAATGGAAAAGGCGAAATACTAGAAGAGTTTAAGCCTGATGATTATCAATCAGTCATTACTCCCGAGGTGGCCCGGACCATCTCCAGTATTCTTTCCGACAATGAGGCCAGGGCGCCCGTCTTTGGACCCAACTCATCACTCAACTTCCCCGGCTACGAGGTAGCAGTTAAGACCGGGACCACCCAAGATTATCGCGATGCTTGGGTAATTGGTTATACCCCATCACTAGTGATTGGCGCTTGGGCCGGCAACAACGACAACACCCCGATGAGTAAAAACGTCGCTGGCGTAGTCGTAACACCAATGTGGCATGCCCTGATGCTCGATTACCTGCAGACTCACCCCGCCGAGCATTTTGCCCCATCACCAGAACCGGACCCCAACCTCAAGCCGGTTCTCCGCGGTTTTTGGCGAGGTAATGATAATTATTTTGTTGATAAAATTTCTGGCCAACTGGCCACCAACTACACCCCGCCCGAGACCAGGGAGGAACGAGTCTTAAACAACGTCCATAGCATTCTTTACTGGGTCGACCGCAACAATCCAACCGGTCCCCCGCCCACTAACCCCGCTAACGATCCGCAGTTTGGGCTATGGGAGGGGCCAGTGCGGGCCTGGGCCGCCCAAAATGGCCTGGCTTATGTGGAAACGCGTGGCAGTTTACCAACTGGTTACGACAGTGTGCACCAACCAGGGAGCGGTCCCCAGGTCAGCATTACCAACCCCAGTCCAAACCAAGTCTTTAACCCGGGTGATAACGTCACCGTCAGTGCCATTGTTAATAGTTCGTATCCAGTAACTAAGGTTGACTTCTTTTTAAACGACAACTACCTTGGCTCAGCCACCAACCAACCCTGGCAATTAGTCTTTAGCCCAAGTGATATCGATCAAGCAAATTTAAAAAGTGACAATGAATTAAAGGCTGTTGCCTCCGACAGTATCCAAAATAAGGGTGTTGCCGCCATCAATATTAAAATCAATTTCCCCACCCCCTAAAGAATACTGGTGGGAGCTCCCGACCCAACTTTTTCCTTCAGTTCGGCTAGGATCTGTTCGCGGTGGATAAATATTTCATTTTTTAGAACGGATGATAGGTTTAGATAAACGGTTTTTTTTTGGACCTTAATATCTTTGTCGGCCAACTCAATCCCCAGTTCTTTTTTTATAATCTCTTTAACCGACTGGCGGGTGGCGGCTCCGGGTGGTAAGAGCCGGCGGTATTTAGCCAGCCAGTGATTAAGGCGGGCCATAGCTAACGATTGATCGGCATCACAATATAGCGAAAAGTTTGATCACCTAAACCAGAGAGGAGAAGAGGCCGATTGCGTTCGTTAAATTGGAGCGTGACCGTCTCGGCCGCGATTGAGGGAAAAGCCTCGAGCAAATGCTTAACATTGAAACTAATTTCTAAATCTTCACCTTTGATCGACGGCTGGAGGACCAACTCATTAGCACCAACCTCCTGATTGGCCGATTTAAGGATTAATTTATTTTCCTTCGCTTTGATCGCTAGGTCAATCTGACTAAAGCGGTCAGAAAAAATCTGGGTCAGTCGCAGGGCTTGAGCCAATTCCTCTCGATCAATCACCACCTCCGTCAAAAATTTACTCGGCATAATTTGCTGATAATCAGGAAAGACACCATCAATCAGGGTACTGGTGAGACGCCGTTCCCCTACCACCACCGTCAATTGGTTTTTAGCAAAAGTCAGTTCCACTTGGTCGGTCAGACCATCAACTAAGCGCAAAATCTCGCTGCCATTCCTAAGTGGCACGATCGCCGGTGCCGCCATTGCCCCCTTACCAACCACCACCTTCTTTTCCGCCAGACGAAAAGAGTCGGTGGCCACCAAGACCAACCGAGTACCGGCCAAATAAAAATAAACACTAGCAATCTCCGGTTTAAGACTAGAGATCGAGGCACTGTATAAAACACTGCGGAGACCGGCCGCCAATTCGTGAGCCGGAACAAGAATTTTATCCTTCCCGTTCGACCGTGGGATAACTGGGAAATCTTCGGTTGGGAATGATTTGAGGGTCGTCAAACCAAAATTTGTTTTGATCTGGAGATTACCACCAGCTAAATTTAAACTAATCTTTTCCAGTTTTGGCAAATTAGCCAGCAGGGCAGCGAAGGCCCCGGCCGGCACAGCAACCTCGCCCGGCTCAATGACTTTAGCCGGTAGCATTGCCTCCAAACCAACTTCCAAATTAGTCGACTTAACTACCAAACTGTCACCCTCAGCCACTAAAACAACGGCGCCTAAGATCGGCATAGTAGCGTGACGCGTACTGACTCGCTCAGCTAGGCCAACCGCCTCGCGGAGTTTTTCTTTTAAACATTCTATTTTCATAAACTTTATTATTAGTATTAGAGACGGGGATAACCGGATAAGTGAGAAATGTTATTTAGTTCGCAAGTTGTTTTGTTAATAATTTATTTAATAAGTTTTTAATTATTTGTTAATAAGTGCTCAGTAACTATTTTGTTTTTTCTTTTATTTTCTAACCCCTAACCCCTAACCCCTAATTACTGATTTGTTATCCCCAACTTAAACAGTGTTATACAGCAATGTTCTGATTTGATCTAACTCCTGAACCAGAGCGGTGCTATGTTTACTATCTTCTTTAATCTTGTTGCAGGCGTGGATCACGGTGGTGTGGTCGCGACCGCCAAGTTTTTGACCAATGTAAGGGTAAGAAGTACTGAAATCTTCTCGCAAGATATACATAATGATTTGGCGCGGTTTAACGACCTCCTTCCGCCTGGTTTTTTCGTACAGCGAGTGTTCTTCAATATTGTAAAAACCAGCGACGACCCGCATCACGTCCTTAATTGAGACAGTCTTTTGCGGTCGGAGATTACTTTTGATTAAAGCCTTTACCTCCGGCAAAGTCAGTTGACGTTTTTTAGCCTGGGATTGCACAATCACCGAATTGATCGCGCCCTCCAACTCACGAATACTGTCTTGGACAACCGAGGCAACATACTCAATGATCTCTTCGGTTGGGCTAAATTCTTGATTTTGCATCTTCGCCTTCAAGATCGCTAAGCGTGACTCGTAATCGGGCCGATTAATATCCACAATCATTCCCCCCTCAAAGCGGGAACGGAGGCGGTCCTCAAGATTGGGGATAAATTTAGGTGGTTTATCGGACGAAAAAATAATTTGCTTGTTGTTATCATGCAAGACGTTGAATAGGTGGAACAATTCTTCCTGAGACTTCTCTTTATTGGACATAAATTGGACATCGTCCATAATCAAAACGTCATATTTGCGGTATTTGTCCTTAAACCAATTGGCCTGGTTGGAGTGCATTGAGTTGATGTAGTCCGTCACAAACGCCTCGGACGTTAAATAGAATATTTTCCGTTCGGGGTTATTGAGTTTAATTTGATTACCAACGGCTTGGATCAAGTGGGTCTTGCCTAAGCCAGTCCCGCCGTAGATAAAAAGTGGATTATAGTTGGTACCAGGATTCTTAACGACCGCCTGGGCTGCAGCATAGGCTACCTCGTTAAAAGGCCCAACAATAAAGCTCTCAAAGAGATAGCGAGGGTTAAGGTTACTGTCACGCTTGAGATAGAGATCATTTAAACCAAGGCCAGTATCAAGCGCTGGGGCGGTTACCGGTGCCTCGCTCTCTTGGCTAGCCTTAGCCAGCCGCTTATCGTCAGGTTTAGCAATGATGTACTCAATTGATCGGATCTCGGGCGAGAGGTCTCGAAGAGCCCGTAAAATAAGCTTATGGTACTTGTCGGCCAGCCAGTCGCGAAAAAAAGGGTTAGGCACAGCCACAAAAATGACACCAGCATCTTGGCGGACGACGGCCGTGTTCTTAAACCAAGTGCTGAAGTTGGCTTTGGAGGTTGATACCTCAATTTGGGCTAAGACGCTATCCCAAAGTTTATTGTATTCTGGCATGAGTGCTGGAAGAGATTATAGTCTGGTCACCAATAATATCAAACTGTTGGATTTTGTTAATAACCAGTGTATAATCGCCATATGTCACAAACCTATCAGCCAAAAAAGCGAAAGCGCGCTCGAGCTCATGGCTGGCTTAAACGGGCAGCCACGACGGCTGGCCGCCGAGTCTTAGCCCGTCGTCGCCACAAGGGGCGGAAACGGCTGGCCGTTTAATGTTGATCAGTTTAAGAATTAAACCAACCGCGGGGCGGGGGCAGGTCATTTTAGTCGTTCCTGTTAAAACCGCCAAAAAAGCTGTGACTAGAAATCTACTTAAGCGCCGGGCCCGGGCAATCATTCGAGGAGCAAAAATGGTTCCGCCTACCGGTCGTGATTATTTTTTTTATTTTCAACCCGGTAGTGCTAAACTATCTTTTACGGAATTAAAAAAAGAAATTTATGGGTTACTTTTTTCATCAAATATTTTATCGACCGCTCTATAACGCTTTAGTTGTTTTGAGCGTGATCGGGCCTGGCCACGACTTGGGTCTGGCAATTGTTTTGCTAACAGTGATTGTTAAGTTTTGTCTCTGGCCACTCTACCAGCAGTCAATGAGCACCCAGCGAAAGTTGAAGGCGATTGATAGCGAAATAAAAAAAATTAAGGAAAAATATAAAGGCAATCAAACCGAGCAGGGGCAAAAACTGATGGCTCTTTATAAAGCCAACCACATCCATCCCCTGGCCGGCTTTTTTATCATCTTGATTCAATTACCAATAATTTTGGCTCTCTATTGGGTCTTCCGCCAGACCAGCCTCTTTCCTGATCCGGCTGAGCTGTATAGTTTTGTGGCTTATCCGGGTCATCTGGCGCCGCACTTTTTTGGTTGGTTTAGTATTGCCGAGCCAAGCTGGTGGCTAGCAATTTTGACTGGCCTAGTCCAATTTTGGCAAACCCGCGTCACCTTCCCACCCCCACCCGCAAAAGTCAGTGGTCAGCCGGCCAACTTTACCGACGACTTGAGCCGTAGCCTCCACCTCCAAGCCAAGTATGTGATGCCAATCATAATTGCCTTGATTGCTTTTAAGCTACCAGCCGCTCTGCCACTCTACTGGATCACTTCAAGCTTGGTGATGATCAGTCAATTTTATATTGATCGTGCCATCGCCCCAAAAAGCCTCGACTCTTCTATTATTGTTCCTAACTAATATCTAATTACTAAAAACTAGCACCTAAGTTAGCTACCCAGATCGTCTCGTCGAGACGGTTAATAAAATAGAGCAGATTATTTTTGGCGTCGAAAATTAAATTGGTGGCATCAAGAGAGAGGCCGGTCAAGATTTTGCTTGGCTCCATTATTAATTTGTTCTCACCGGTCGTGGGATTGATGGCCCAGAGATTGTCTTGGAAGGTGACCTCGCCTTGGTACCAGGCATCAGGGTAGTCAGCTCTTGGCATGGCCACCGGTACGGCGCAGTAGATTTGATTGCCTGAGCGGCTCCAAACACATTTGTCCGGCAGGGTCTTGAGGCCCAGATTAACCAAACTCGCTTTAGTGAGGTCATAAATATTGAGACTGGGGGCCTCTCCGGGACCAGTGGTGCTGTAGAGGATCTTTTTGGCGTCTGGGCTCACAAGGGCAGTTAGTCCGGGCACTCCGGCTAGGACTTGTTTAGTCTGGTTTGACTTGGGGTTAACAAAGTATAGGTAACCGGCAGCTTGAGCCGAGGGTTTGGTCAAAAGAACAATTGTGCTCGTCTCGGGCCAGGCGGCTAGCCACGAGCCAAAAGGGTTTTGGAAAACCGTCAGCTTTTTCTTTAGGTCCCAGTCGGAGACGGTCCCAATCGTTTGATTACCAAAATTGTCGAGATAAAAAATTTGGTCAAAACTGGGCGAGACGGCAAAGGTCTGACTAGTGTTGCTAATATTTTTCCAATCCAAGTTGCCACCGGTATCGCTGGTGCTGGCGACCTTGAGGGTGGCAACCAAATTTTTGCTCTGACCGTTATCGTCAGTTTGGAGGAGGGCGCGCAGGCTCACTTTATCGCGCCCGAGCATTGCCCTAACCACTCGGCTGATCGTCGTTTGCGTTAGGCGCTCGATTTGACCGGTGGTGGACGAGAGCGTAAATAATCGTCCATCCTCACGCTGGATAAAATATAAGGTTGAGGTTGATGGACTAACGGGCAATAAGGCTAGTCCGGCGACGCGAGTGGTGGTGAGCTCCCGCAAGCTCCCGGCTGCCGGCAAACTGACTGTTTGGTTAGTTTGATTTTGATCGGCGGTGGGAGTTCCTGTGGCAACAATTACATCGGCTTCTGGATTATTTGCTGTTTGATCTGATTTGGAAGCACTGGAGGGGAAAAAACTTTTAAGCGTATCAACTAAGCTGGTTTTGGTTGGCGGCGCGGCGGTGCTAGAGGCGGCGGGTGAAAAATAAATATAAGCAACCAACCCAACAGCGGCGACGATAATGATGGCAGCAGTGGCGATAATAATTTTTTTAATCATGGCAGTATTTTAAAGTTTACGAGATCGGGATTAATAGTTGTCAGAATTAAGTAGGCGGCTAAAGCAATCACTAAACCCCAAACAGCATTCCACATCCTTTTTTTGGCTTCGGTTTTTGACCCCGGGTCGACGCCGCCCCAAATATATTGCACGCCACCAATGGCAAACATCAAGACGGCCAAAATTGCTGCTGCTTGAAGCATAAAGTTAACGATCCTCGGTAAACAAGAAAGAAAGTCTGTCCCGGTAAGGCAAAGACTTGTGCCAGCCCTGCCACCGCCCGCATCTTGAGTCGATTGGGCCGTCACCGCCTGATCATTGGCCCCGCTCTCATCGGCCGGCAAATTAACTGACGTCTGGGCGATCAAGCCGAGGGCCGCTGCTAAACGGTGGAAAACATTTTGACTAACTGGTTGGAACAAGTTGTCAGCCTGAGTTTTTATGGTAAAAGATCGACTAGCGGTTTGTAGTACTTGTGTTGGGTGGTCAATCCCCAAATCAACTCGGTATGATCCCGACTGATTATTGCGGTTTACTACTATTACTGGGCTGGTGTTTTGGGCGGGATCAGTTGTTGGCCGACCATTGATGAGCCAGCGGTAGTTTAATTTATTGGCCAAATAGTCAGGCAGGGAAAAATAATAGGGCGCGGCCCGCACTGTCGCTTGATCTTCCGTCAAGGTGAGGCCGGTGCCTAGGGAGTGTTGGTAGATTGGCCCAACCAGCGGCAGATCTTGGTAAAAAACAATTTTTGGTGAAAAATTTGGCACGATAATTTCTTTGGCGGCCGTAATACTGCCATCAAAAGTGGCCACTCCAACGGCGATCTTGGTGCCGGAGAAAAGATTGTTGGATTGAGTCAGCAAATAATTTTTGCCCGTCCCCGAGTCAAGCGGGAGATTATTGCTATCACGCTGCCAGTGGTAGACAAGAGCGCTGGGATCAATGGTTTTGCCGCCACTGGTAACAAAGGTGGCGAGCGC
>CAZMXZ010000004.1:0-18654 GCA_964570405.1 uncultured Candidatus Saccharibacteria bacterium
GGAGTGTCCGTCGCCGTGGGTGGGGCCTCTTGATTTTGGACACTGCCAGATTGGTTGGCGTAATAGATGAGACCGCCGATGATTAATAAAACAACGATAACACCGATAGTAAGAGCCGTTTTATTCATAAGTTTGTGATATTAACTAATAATATCAATGCCTTTTACTACTCTCGGGGACGAAACTCGGCCTAAAGTATTACACAGTGTTACAATGAGGCCATGGCCAATTTGGTGGAAAATAAAAAAGCCGGTTTTAATTACGAGCTGCTCGAGCATTTTGAGGCAGGCATTGTTTTGGCTGGTGGTGAGGTCAAATCACTTAAACTCGGCCACGGTAAGTTGGAGGGGGCTCATGTCGTCATCCGAGGAGGTGAGGCCTATTTGGTGGGGGCCGAAATCCCCGCCTACCAGCCTGGCAATACTCCAGCTAATTATGACCCGGCTCGATCGCGCCGCTTGCTCTTAACTAAAGCTGAGATCAATCAATTGGCCGACCAAGGGGACCGCCCGGGCTTGACAATTGTGCCAATCTCCATATATAATAAGGGCCGTTACATCAAGCTCAAGTTAGCCATCGGCCGGGGAAAGAAAAAATTTGATAAGCGGCAAAGCATTAAGCGCCGTGATGTAGAACGAGAAATTGGTCGAACCTTGAAAAGATAAAACGATTTTTAATACGGGAGTGTCAGTCTCGACAAGAGTCGTAAATTGTTCGTGCAAAGTGGAGGTGAGTAACTCCTAAAAAGGCTCAACCTATATCTGCCAACTTATTTGGTAGCCCAGCTTTAGCTTACGCCTAAGCTGGCATCCGCTCCCCTCTCTTCTCGTCAGGTGGGAGGCCGGGTGTAATAAAGTGCGAGATAGATTAAGCGACCGCTTCGCTGCTTGATCAAAACTAAGGAGCTCGGTGGTTGACTATTTGGTCTGCTCTCTAGGCCAGCCACTTAAACCCCAAAAGCAGACTAAACTTTGTAGCGGCGAACAAGGATCACTTTTGGACGCGAGTTCAATCTCGCCACTTCCACCAATAATAAAAAATGCCCTCGGGAGGAGGGCGGGTGATTTTTACCGAGGTTTGATTTCCCACAGCTCGACCACTCGATGCTCGGGTTGGCCGACCGGTGTGAAGTCGATCTCGTGCGCTTGATAACCGATACGGGCAAAAAGTTCCTCAATCATCCGCGAGGAGTGATGCTGGGCCTCGCCAAACATTTGGTAGAGGTAGGTCGCCGAAGGCAAAATCGCTGGGTAGCCCATTTCGTAGAGGGCCCGAGCTTTTCCGGTACGTGCCAGCGTTGCAAGTACTTGCCCCCTAAATTTGAAGACAAAGTGCTCGCGCAGATAACCGGCCGCCAGTAAAAACCGCCCCAACTTATTGATCGCAGACTGCAACTGGACCAGGTCACTCTTTTGCTTGAGCTGGGTCGGTAGCAAGAGTTTGAGCCGAGGCGCCAGGCCATCAAAAAAGTAGTGACCAGACCGTTGAGTAAAGAGGTGCCACTGACGTGTGATGCTGGTGGGAGAATCCTCTATTTTGGCAATAATTTCAAGCGCGTAACGAAAGAAAGCGTAAGAAACTGCATCGAACTGGCCCGATTGGATCGTCTCAACCTTTTGTCTGGAGACGAATGAGCGGACCAGAATCTCGGTGTCGATCTGCTCGGAGCGCTGCTTACCATAGACCAGCCGCAAATACTCGTGGGCGAAGTCGGCGACTGACGACAGTTTGTAGCCACCAAAGATATCTTCGCCAGCCATTGCGAACGAGTGGGACATCAATCTCAAAAACATTTGACCCGACAAACTTTCTCCCATTGGCCACCATTTTTGGAATGATGGAAAAGGATTTTTCTTGACCAGCTCGGCCAATTTTTTGTCCATCTGACTCCTCCTATTCGGTTGAACTTTTTGTCCTATCTGCCTCACTTCTACCACCCCCTTGCAAAAAGGGCAAGGATCTGCTATGCTTGCCATACAAAAGAGAGGTTGATTTTTTGTACATTATCAAAGACTAATACCATATCGATGACCGGTACAATCAAGAAATTGATGGACAAGGGCTTCGGTTTCATCTCGGCCGAGGGGTTGCCGAAAGACATCTTCTTTCACAGCAACGCTTTGGTCGGCGTGCAGTTTAACGACTTGCACGAGGGTGACACCGTCTCCTTCGACACCGAGGATTCGCCTAAGGGCCCGAACGCCGTAAACGTTCAGCGCGCTTAAGCAGAAGTTCTCAAGCAGAAGCCATTCTGACTACTCGGAATGGTTTTTGTTTTGGTTGACCTTTGGGGTCAAATAGATTAAGATAATGACGCTCGATTACGAGCAGAAAAATAGTTGAAAACCAGAATCAGGATCAATCAGCAAATTACGGCCCCGGAACTCCGGGTGGTTAGCGAGGACGGCGGGACGCTTGGCGTCCTCTCCCGCGAGGCCGCTCTGGCCAAGGCCAGTGAAGCCGGCACCGATCTGATCGAGATCTCCCCCAATGCCGTGCCCCCGATCGCTAAGATCATGGACTTTGGCAAGTATCAGTACCTTCAGAATAAGAAGGAGAAGGGGGCCAAAGCCCATACCACCGAGACTAAAAATATCCAAGTCAAAATTGGTACCGGTGAGCACGATCTCGAACGCAAGGCGCTCAAGACCTCAGATTTTTTAGCCGAGGGCCATCGGGTTAAGGTTGACCTATTTTTGCCCGGGCGATCCAAGTACTTAGACAAAAACTTTTTGCAGGAGCGCCTCGAGCGGATGCTCCACTTTATTACCACGCCCTATAAGATTGCCGATCCGGCTAAAAAGAGTCCTAAAGGTTTAACTATCATTATTGAGAAAGCAAAGTAAAATGGGAGGTAAAACTAACAAATCATTAGCCAAACGACTCCGGATCACCAAGACCGGCAAGATTATGGTGCGTCGCGCTGGCCACAACCACTTTAATGCCAAGGCCTCTCGTCACAGCCAATTGGCTCGCAAACGCAGCAATACTATTACCTTAAGCGCTAAAGATCTTAACCGGTATCTGCCGAATAGATAATCATGACTAGAGTAAAAAGAGGCACAACTTCACTCAAGCACCGCCGCAATGTCTTAAAAAAGACTAAGGGTTACCGCTTTGGCCGTCACTCTAAAGAGCGTGAGGCTAAAGTGGCCATTCTCAAAGCCGGCGTCCACGCCTTTGCCCATCGGCGCGACAAAAAGAACGACTTCCGCACCCTCTGGAACATCAAGATTAATGCCGGTGCCCGGCCGGAAGGTCTTTCTTACAGTAAACTAATCAATTTGCTCAAAAAGCAAAACATCGCTCTCAATCGGAAAATGCTCTCAGAGCTAGCCGAGCACGAGAGCGCCACTTTTAAGCGGCTGCTAGCTCGCCTTTCTGCTTAACCACTAGCTCAATAATCCGACTGACCAAATTTTTGGGGTCGGCATCAAAAATAATGTTCTTATTTTCACGGTGAGCCTTTTCGATGATCAATTTTAGTTCCTCATCCATATCCCACTCCCCCTCTAAAATGCCGATTGGTTTAGCATCTTCAAAGGCAACCGTAAACTCATGGATGGTGCCAATCCGTCCACAACCCAAAATGACGGCGTCCGCCGCCCGGGTGAGCAAAATGTCACGGCCTGGATAGCCCTCACCAGTAAAAATAATTTCGTCTAAATATTCTACTGGCAAGCCATATTTTTCCACGTGCTCTTTCTCCGAACTAGCGGGCGAAAGCCCCCACGAGGTCCCACCCGCCTCCTTGGCTCCCATCGCCGACCAGAGGGGGAAGCCAGTTGTTGCCCCTGTGAGGAGGACGGCTCCTTGCCTCGCAATCTCGGCCCCCAGCTCCTTGGCTAAGTGGATGGCTGACTCACCGCAATGATCCGTCTCGGCCGCACCCGAGACGCAAATTTTAATTTTAAAATGGTCGTGTTTGCCCGGTTTGATCTCTGTCATTTTTATACTATACCTCAAGGGTCACACTTTCGCCTAGTTTAGGAGCGCGGGCATCCACACCCAAATAATCGCGTAGGCGCTGGACCAAAAAAAGTGAGGCCTTGGGCTCACCCATCACCGCAAAAACCTCTTTGACCGTATCGCTCGTGCCGCGGACAAAATTCATCAAACCCTCGCTATCGAGATGGGCCGAGTAACCACTAATTTGGACGATCCGAGCCCGGACTGGTACTCGCTCACCAAAAATCCGTACCTCCTTAGCCCCTTCAGAGAGTAGTCGACCCATAGTACCGACCCCTTGGTAACCGATCAAAAGCAAGGTATTTTTGGCGTCCGGTAAATAGGCCTTTTCGTGATGGAGGATGCGGCCACCGGTCGACATACCGGAACCGGCCATTATGATTTTGCGGGGGTTAGCCTCAAAAATTGCCTTAGAATCCCGACTGGAGAGACTTAAGTGGAGTTGGGGGAATTTAAAAATCTGATTATCGGTTTTAATGATATCTTTGACACTCTGATTAAAATAACTTTGGTATTTGGCATAAACAGCGGTGATAGAAATGGCCAAAGGTGAGTCCAAAAAGACGGGGACCAGTGGGATCCGTGATTCTTCCATCATCCGCTCGATCTCATACAAAATTTCTTGCGTCCTCTCGATCGAGAAGGCGGGGATAACAAGGGCACCACCCGCCTTCATCGTCTCCTCAATCACATCTTCCAACTGGGCCCGGCGACTGCCTCGATCCTCATGATTGCGATCACCATAAACACTCTCCATGATTAAATATTTGGCATCAGTGACAGCGTCGGTGGGTTGGAGCAGTGGCGCTGGTGTGTTGCCTAAGTCACCAGTAAAGACGATGGCCCCATCATTCCAATGGAATTTGTACATTGCCGAGCCAAGAATATGGCCAGCATCAAACAATTCAACCGTCATCGCCCCCAACTTAAAGGGCTGGTGGTAATCCACGCCCTGCCAGAGTGCCATCGCGTCTTTAATATCATCCTCATGGTAGGACTTGGTCTCGTCGAGACCTAGAGCATCCTTGAGTGCCAGCTCGGCAATCTCTTTGGTTGGTGGGGTGGAGTAGATCGGACCGTGGAAGCCGCTCTTGACCAAGAGTGGGATCCGGCCAATGTGGTCAAGGTGACCATGAGTCACAAACAGGGCTTTAATTTGGCTCGGCTCGTAGAGCCAGGGCTTTTGATTATTGGCCTCCCAATTATGGTCGCCCTGGAAGAGGCCGCAGTCGACCAAATATTGATTGCCGGTTGATTCTTCCGTCAACCAAAAGTTGGCTCCCGTTACACCCTCGGTGCCACCGCAAAATGTTAATTTAACTTTTTCCGCCATAGATAAAAACTAGCCATCCCAGCCATCAAGCCACCAATGGCATCATCAACCAAATCACTCGAGGTATCGCGCCAACCCAATTGCATCAAGTGGAGTGACTTGAGACCTAGGTGGAGACCATAAAAACGATCAACCCCAAATTCAAACAACTCGCGCGCCACGCCAATGATCATGGCCGCCACCAGACTGGTCACCATAATGGCCGTCCAATTGAGATTACTAGGCCGGATTGAGCGGCCACTGGCCAAACGCCACAAGACTGGACCAATTAAACCGACGAGTAGTCCTCCCAGCAAATGCATCGGTATGTCGAACCAGCGGAAGCGCCAGTACCAAAAATACTCGGTCGCCAAACTATTGCCAACATAAAGAATGATGGCCAGTAAGAGACTGATAAAAAAAATCAAGCGTTCGCTTGTCATACCCTTTTGCGAGGCGTCGGGGGTATAAATCTAGCAGTATAAATATTATACGTGGGTGCCCTCAATCCCGGGCCAAGGCCGAGGAGAATTTATGGACTCCCTGACTAAATTTAACCTAGAATATACCCCCAACATCCTCTGCCCCAATTATAAACCTATTGCCAGCAATTAAAAGCTAGCCTAAATTGCCTCGGCGACGTAGACTTGGCGAGTAGCGAGGATACTCCCGACCCGGTCTTTATCTAAATCAAGATTTTTGATTGACGAGAGATCATCAAGACTAATTACCCCCAGTTGAGGCAGGGCTTTGGCTTGAAAGCCAGCCTCAGCAAAAAAGCGGTCCACATCGGCTTGATCGGTAAAAGTATTAGTATCCAAATTGCGCTCCGTTAGGCCAGAAATTTTCTCCAAGATTGAGCGCATGAACTCATTGACCGAGAGAATGCGCTCCATATCGGTGCGCAGACTAAAGTCGGGTGTAATCCAAGCTCCCCCACTGGTAGCCAAAAGGTCATGGACATTTTTTGCCGCCTCCAGTTTTTCCTCTCGAGTTAAATAATTCAAAAGTCCTTCGTGGATCACGGCCACTGGGCCGATAAAGTGACCCGCTAGACGTTTGAGCTCACCAGTATGCAAAATGTTTAGTGGTTCCAGGGCAAGATTTGGTCGCTTTGTTTCGGTACCAATAATTTGATTAATAATTTTCCTCTTTTCTTCTAAGATTGTGGGTAGGTCGGTAGCTAAATAGTTAATACTTGGGTCCTCCGTCATCGACAGCCCCCGAGAGGAAACGCCGCTGGCCACTTCCACCACATTTTTAAGACCATGTTGCTCAATAATTTTGGACACAACCTTAAACCGGGCCTCGAGCATCGGGGCAAACTTGATCATCTGCTCTCGCTGATCACCAACAATCTCATTAAACACGGCCTCGGAGCCAGATAAGTCAGAAATTTCTTTAGCGTAAGGGATGTCGCTAAAAGTCCTTAGGTAGGCCACCATTTTGGCGGTTGGACTGATCTTTTCCGGGTTAGGAGCTTGCTCCATTATTCTAAAATACCGTCGAGATTGACGTCGTAGAGGATGGTCTCATTAACGAGCCGATACTTGATGAGCTCTTCGGGTTTAAACCACAAATTAATTTCCGCCTCGGCCTCGGCTACCGAGCCGGAAGCATGGACCAAGTTGCGGACCGAGCGCCCATCACCATCAGAGGTTTGGTACGAATCAATCACAAAGTCGCCCCGGATGGTACCGACGTCAGAGGTTAGCGGCTCGGTGCCACCGGTGATCTTGCGGACAATTTGCACAGCGTGAGCGCCCTGCCAAACCATCGGTATAACTGGACCAGACGACATATATTTTTTTAATTCTTCCAGCGTCCGACCCGACATCTCAAGCGGATCAGTACTCGGCGGCGTCAGTCCCTTATCGAGATAACCCTTGATGGTTTTGGCGCCGTTTGATTGCCGCCAACTCGGGTCAAGGGTGTAATGCTTTTCCACCTGTTCGGGACTGACTACTACCATTTTTAGGGCCACCAATTTTAGGCCAGCTCGTTCGTAGCGTTCAATAATTGTCCCGGCCAGATTGCGCTGGAGACCATCGGGTTTAATAATGACTAAAGTTTTTTCTTCTTTGGGATGCATTTTAGAAAATTTACAAAAGCGGTGTCAGAATTCTTACCCCCCGCTCTGTGACCGCAACTGTGGCCTCGCTGTGCGCACTAATACTACCATCGGCGGTGCTGTAGGTAAATCCGTCAGGGGCGAGGACAATATCACCTTTGCCTAAACAAGCCATTGGTTCAATGGCGATAACCAATCCCGGTTCTAATTTAAGACCCCTACCGACCTGTCCTTCATTGGGCACAAATGGGTCCTCATGAACGCTATAGCCCACGCCGTGGCCAGCCAAGCCCTCTATTACAGTAAGCCCCGACTGCTTAATGACTTGATCAATGGCCGCCCCAACATCACCCATATGGCCACCGGGTTTAATTGCTTTGATCCCAGCTTTTAGAGCCTTCTTCGTTGCTTTGATTAATTTAATAACTTCTGAACTTACCCCTCCCACCGGCACTGTCACCGCCGCATCAGTAAATAAGCCGTCAAACTTTAGACCTAAATCGAGCGTTACAATTTCGCCTTCTTCCAATACCCGATCACTCGGTAAACCATGAACAATTTCATCATCAATCGAGACACAAAGGGCCGCCGGGTAAGGCCGCCGACTGCCGGCCGGCCGATAATTTAAAAAAGCCGCCTCACCATCAATATTTTTTATTAGCTCCCGAGCTTTGATATCTAAATCTTTGGTCATCACCCCTGGTCTAACTTCGGCCGCTAGAATTTTTAAAATAGCGGAGAGATGTTCCCCGCCGCGAGCCAAGCGCTCAATCTCCGCCTTAGTTTTGAGTCTAATCGGCATCTTTTTCTAGCGCCGCTACAATATCTTGGTGGACTTTTTCGATTGACTGCTCACCGTTAATTTCAATAAACCGACAGCCGGGATCAGCCCGGTAAAAAGCAATCGCGGCCTGGACCTCATCCTCAAACCAAGCTAAACGCCGCTCCACATCTTCCGGCTTTAGGTCATCGGACCGAGCCCGCTCATGGAGTCGGGCCCGGGCCCAATCGTTACTAACATTGAGATAAATAATGATTGGATTGGGCCGATCATAAAATTTGAGGGCCGTGTTTAGAACTTCGGCCTCAATCTTGATCCGCCCCACGCCATCAAGCACCAGGTGAATATTATCGGTCAAATTTTTTATTAATAATTTTGACCATATATAGATCGCCAAAAAGGGAGGCATCAATCCACCCTGATCCATAATCTCTTCGGTCAGTTTGGCAGTATGATTGGATTCTTTAATAAATTCCCTCATCTCGGCGCCAGTACTCAAGTGGTAAGAGTCAAGCCCAGTAGTTTTTTTTAAATACTGAATTAAAAGATCAGCTTGCGTCCCCTTACCAGCCCCCGAGCGACTCATAAATAAAAAGGCTTGGGGCTTCATCTGTTTAATAGAGCGGCCGTAAAATTGTCGTGTTCCGGAATAGCACCAAACTGATTAGCTTTCAGTTCGCCCTCACGCAGAATCAAAATCACTAATAAAACAAACTGAGCAATCGGCACCAAAAGGAGGAGGAGCCAGAGACCGTCATAGCCAATATCATGGCAACGGCGAAAGCTAAGAGAAATAAACAAAACCAAGGTCAAAATAAAAACAACCGCCGTAAGGAGCCCGACGAACGAGAGGGGCAAAAGCAGGCCGTTTAATTGCGTCATTAAGATCTGCATCAAAATAGCCTGATCAACAAAAACGGGCACGCCGCGCGCGCCCAAGAGTCCCCAGAGTGAGAGACCAGTCAAGAGTGACCAAACAAAAACCGCCACCAAGAGGCTGATCAAACCCAAGAGGTAATAGCGTCGACCAAGGCGGCCGCGAAACAATTTGGCTAACATCTTCCTACTCTAACACAATTTAAAACCCAGCTTCAATCCCGTCCCACCAGCCATTGCCGTTACTATCGCGATTGTGGGGGTCGGTCTTGATCTCCTCCACGTCGGTTAAACCATCTTGATCACTATCTTTGATCTGGGCCAACAAGTAAGCATCGGGGTTAGCTAGACTAGCTTTTTTAACCGTCCAAACCCGAGACGGATTGATGGCAATAAACTTGAGTGCCCCCGTACTATCTTTGATCACAAACAGGGAGGCCTGGGTATATTCGATCTCGGTCTCACTCTCGTGCCGGACGGGGTTGGCCATTAAAATAATCTGACGATCATCAGCCCAAACGTGGACAAAATCGCTTAACTTGAGTTGGTTGGCAACGGCCAGGCCAAAGTCCATCATTCTTGTACAATCTTTGGGCGGGCAAGACTGCGGTTTGTAAAACAATTTGTTCAGTCCGACCAAATCATGATTTTTTAAACCAGTTTTGTATTGCCCAAACAAGGCCCAAACCTCGGTCGCGGTGATGACTCCACCACCACTTGGTGCCACTGGCGTTGTAGAGGCGGTTAAATCGGAGGTAGTGGTGGCGGTATTGGGTGATGGGTTTTTATTAAAGGGCGATAAATAATAAACAACGCCGGCCATAATCAAAACCGCCGCTCCAATCCCCAAACCAATATTTAAATAATTTTTGTTCATAATCTTGTTTATTACATTTGTCTTAAGATTTTAACACGTTCTACGATTGGTGGATGGGTTAAAAATAAGCGATGCCAACCCTGCTCGCCTCGCGCTCCAAAAGGATTGGAAATAAAAAGATGGGCCGTGGCATGAGAGGCACTTTTTAAGGGCAACTGATAAGCCCCAATCTTTTCTAACGCACTAGCCAAACCCTCAGGGTAACGGGTGAGCAGTGCTCCCGAGGCGTCCGCCAAAAACTCACGCTTGCGCGAAATCGCCAACTGGATCAACATCGCAATAATCGGTGAGACGATCAGCAAGACCAAACCAATGATCATAAAAATCGCTCCCGCTTGACCTTCGCGTTCATCAGAGCGGCCGATCCCCCAAAGTCGAGAACGCAAAAACCAGTCAGAAATAATGGCAATTACTCCCACCAATACTACCACTACGGTCGAGAGCAAAATGTCGCGATTTTTGATATGCGAAAGCTCATGGGCCAAGACCCCCTCAAGTTCCGTCTTGTTTAAGCGTTCCAAAAGGCCAGTCGTCACAGCCACCGCGGCGTGCGCCGCATCGCGACCAGTGGCAAAAGCATTGAGAGCCGGGTCATTGATGATATAAACTCGCGGCTTAGGAAGCCCAGCCGTAATCGCCAAATTTTCTACCACATGATGGAGCTCGCGAAATTGAACCGGGTCAGCCGGGACGGCGCGCGAAACAGCCAGCGCTACCTTATCGGCCTGCCAGTAGCTCCAAATGTTTAAAATAAGTGACAGCGCTACTGCCCCATAAAGAATAGCCGGTGTTTGATAAATTTGAGCCAAAACCCAGCCAATAGCAATCAACAAAACAAAGACTAAAAGTAATAAAAACCAGGTTTTTCGAACATTTGCTGATTGTTGACTATACAATGTTGCCATAGTTAATAGCGTAGCAGATAAATTTTTAAAATTGTAGGTGGGGGCGCGCCGTCCCGATTTATCGGGATGGGGTTAAGCAATTTTCAAAAATTTGATCTGCGAAGCAACTAAAAGCTGACTTTGACTGGTTCGCGCTCGGTTGGTTCAGTCAGTTCAAAAAATTCGCGCGGCTTAAAGCCAAAAGAGTTGGCTAAAAGACTGGTAGGGAAAGTCTGGATGGCAGTGTTAAGATCGCGGACATTGCCATTGTAGAAGCGCCGGGCGGCTTGAATTTTATTTTCCGTATCACTCAACTCCTCTTGCAGTTCTTTAAAGCTCTCCACTGCCCGCAACTCGGGATAAGCCTCGGCAATAGCGATAATGCTTTTGAGCGCGCTGGTCAAAACATTCTCTGCCTGAGCTTTGTCGGCCACAGTTTGGGCGCCAAGGGCTTGGGCTCGCGCTGCCGTCACCTTTTCAAACGCTTCCCGCTCATGAGCAGCGTAGCCCTTGACCGTCTCTACCAAATTAGGGATCAGGTCATAACGCCGCTTAAGTTGGACGTCAATATCAGCCCAAGCTTCCTCACTCCTCGTCCGGAGGGTAACCAAGCGATTATAAATTGCTACCAACCAGATTAAGATGAGAACAATTATTCCAATAATCCAATACATAATTGTATTATATTCTTAGTACTCCCGCATCGACAGTTGGGCGTTGATTTGTTTAATAAAGTCAATCGCTACTGAGACCACAATCAAGAGCGAGGTGCCGCCAATCGCCAGTCCGGCAATACCCGTTAGGCCGCGCAAAACTAGAGGCAGTAGTGCCACCAAGCCAAGGAAGGTCGCTCCCAAAAGCGTCAGGCGAGTCAAGACCCGACTCAAGTTCTCGGCCGTTGGCCGACCGGGTCGGACGCCAGGGATAAAGGCCCCGCTTTTTTGCAAATTTTCGGCAATCATTTCGGGATCAAAGGTCACGGCCGAATAAAAATAGGTAAAAACAAAGACCAGCACAAAGTAGAGGACGCCATAGATCCACTGATTGTTGATGATGACTTGGGCAAAGCCAATGATAGCTTGGACGATTGGTTGTGTCACGGTGGAGAGAAAGTTAACAATCATCTGGGGGAAAAGTAGGATCGAGAGAGCAAAAATAATCGGCATTACTCCGGCGTTATTAACCCGGATCGGCAAGTAGGAATCCATCCCACCATAAAGTTTGTTGCCCCGGACCCGTTTGGCATAGGTCACCGGCACGGGCCGCTCGGCTTCCGTCATAATCACCACCCCCCAAATCACAATCGCTAGGAGGACTAAAAAACCGATGTAGAGTGGGATCTGACTCTGATCAAAGTTGAGTAAAAGTTCGTTCACCGTCCGCGGCAAGCGCGATACAATACCGGCAAAAATAATCAGCGAAGTACCGTTACCTAATCCATACTCACTGATCAACTCACCGATCCACATCAAGAGGACCGAGCCGGAGACGATCACCACCAAATTAATTAACCGGCCGGTCAGGGTGAGCGGTCCCAAAATTTGCTGTTTTTCCAGTAAAAACATCAGACCAAAACCTTGGAGGGCGGCGAGAGGAACGGTCAGGAAGCGCGAGTATTGGGCCACTTTGCGTCGCCCGGCTTCACCCTCCTCGTGGTACATCTCTTTGAGCCAAGGGAAGATAAGGGTACCAAGTTGCATAATGATCGAGGCGGTGATGAAGGGACTAACACCAAGCATCATAATGGAGAGGTTAGACAGTCCGCCGCCCGAAAAGATGTTGAGCAAGCCAAAAAACTGGCCACCACTGCCTGAGAGGAAGGAGGCCAAGGCCTCCCGGTTAACACCCGGGATCGGAATGGTAGCGCCCAGGCGGAAAACAAACAAAGCGCCCAGCAAAAAGAGCAGGCGCCCGCGTAAATTGGCATCGGCCAAAATTAATCTAATTTTTTGCCAGAGTAGTTCGAACATGATCAGACATTAAACACCCCTCAATGGTAACACTGGGAGCCTCTTTTTTGCCAGCTAAGATTTTTACCACCGGCAACCGCTTGCTCCGACCGTTGATCAAGCCTTTGGCCTGGAGGCTAGCCGGCGTTACTTTCTCCCCCGCGGTAAAACGCCCAATCAAGCGATCCCACGAGATGGTGACCGGTTTGACTTGGCGGCTGGTATTAATATTTTTTCCATGACCACGCCGTTTGGGTAATTTTTTGATCAGATCGCGGAGCTCCGGTCGGATCCGGTGACCGGCCCTTGCCCGTTGGCCCTTGGTGCCGCGGCCGGCGGTGGTGCCACGCTTGCCGCCCCGCCCAATCTTTTGCGAGCGTTGGCGCCGGCCATTACTTTTTAAATCGTGGAGTTGCATGGTTAGAGATTAGACAGAGCTAAAATTGTGGCCCGGGCAATGTTTAATTTGTTTTTACTGCGGGAGAGAATTTTGGCATTAACATCAGTCAAGCCACCCAGTTCTAAGACTGTCCGGATGGCACTCCCCGCCACCAAGCCCCGACCAGGTGCTGGCTGCATTATAATGCGCGAGCTACCATATTTGGCTTCAACCGGCCGCGGGAGAGAATGACTTTTGGTCCGGGGGATTTTGAGTAACTGTTTTTTGCCTTGGTTCATCGCCTTATCAATCGCTTTAGTGGTGTCGCCGCCCTTGCCGGTGCCAACGGCGACCCGACCATTACGATCACCCAAAACCACGACAGCCGAAAAGCTAAACCGCCGGCCACCAGCCATGACCCGAGCTACCCGGCGCAAACTAATCATTTTGTGATCAAATTCTGATTTGACCTCGCGTCGGCGATTGCCACTCCTTTGATTTCGATTACTATTTTCCATTTTGTATCAAAACTTTAACCCACCCGCTCTTGCTCCCTCGGCCAAAGCCTTGATCCGACCGTGGTAGCGGTAGCCAGCGCGATCAAAAACGACTTCTTTGATCCCCTTTTTCCCAGCCAATTCGGCCAAGGCCTGACCAACCGCCGTAGCGCGCTTGGTCTTGCCTAACTTTTTGTCTTTAACCTGGCGGTCATCAGCCACCCCGATGGTGTGACCTTTGGCGTCATCAATCAGCTGACCAGAAATAAAGCGGTTGGAACGATAAACAGCCAAACGCGGTCTGGTGGCCGAGCCACTGATTTTAGACCGGATCCGGCGTCGGCGACTGGCGCGTAAATTTTGATTTTTGTTAGTCATGTTTTAAGCCGTAGACTTTTTACCTTGCTTGCGACGGACGACTTCGCCCTCATAACGGATCCCCTTGCCCTTGTAGGGCTCGGTCGGCTTCAGCGCCCGGACCTTGGCGGCCAGAGCTCCTACCAGTTCCTTATCGTTACCACTGACGGTTAGTTGACCTTTCTCGGCTACAACCTTGGCTCCCTCGGGAATGACCACCTCAATCTGGTGTGAAGCGCCCAAATCTAAAACAATTTTTTGTCCCGCCACATTAGCTTTGTAGCCGATACCCTCGATCAATAATTTTTTGCTAAAACCCTTAGTCACGCCGGTAATCATATTTTGGACGTGCGAGGCGTAAGTACCCCAGAGCGCGCGGTGGAAGATGGATTGACGACGGGGCTCCAACTTGACGGTGCCGTCAGCGATTTGGAAAGTGATGTCCGGCCGAAAGACACGATTTAAAGTACCAAGCGGTCCCTTAACCATCAACGTTCCATCACCCAACTTAACCTCCACTCCAGTGGGAATTGTAATTATTTGTTTACCAACGCGAGACATGTTTATTAATTTTATATTGAATTATTTATAGTGAGCTTGTCGAACTACCAGATCTCGAATAGTGCTTCGCCACCAACTTTAGCTGTCCGAGCGGCCCCCGCTGTCATTAAACCTTGCGGGGTCGAGAGAATGACGGTCCCGCGTCGCCGACCAGAGTGTTGCAAATTACTCCCATTCCAGTAAACGCGACGACCAGGTCGAGAGAGCCGCTTGGCACCTTGCAGTTTCGGCCGGACATCGTTGTAACGTAGATCACATTGGATCGTCTTTTTAATTCGCTTACCTTTTTTGACGACGTCAGTTAAATAACCTTCGCGCTTTAACAACTCGGCCACCGCCAATTTTAAGTTGGAGGCCGGAATCGTCACTGACGGATGACCAACCTTGGCGGCGTTAGTCAGTGAGCTAAGCATATTGGCTAAGGGATCGCTTACCATGATGATTTTTTTATGCCTGGGATTTTCCCCTCATTGGCCAATTCTCTAAAACAGATCCGACACAAGCCAAAATCACGCATAAAGGCCCGCTTGCGGCCACAGCGGAAGCAACGCCGCACGAGGCGAGACTTAAACTTGGGCACTCGCAAGGCGCGAGCAATGGTAGACTTTTTGGCCATTAGTGGTGAGTAATTTGAACCATAATAAAATAATCGGCTCACCTGGAGCCGCTCCTATCCTAGCAATTTAGGCCTTAGCCTGTCAAACAAGCCTTTATTTAGCTTTTTTGAAGGGGAAGCCAATGGCGGTAAGGTAGGCCAAAGCCGTGGCCTGATCCTTGGCCGTGGTGACAACTGTGATGGCCAGACCAAAAACGTCCTTGAGCTCCTCGTCGGCCGTTTCGGGGAAGACTACATGCTCTTTAACGCCTAGGGTTAAGTTACCCATCTCATCAATATTTTTGGGATCAAGGCCTTTAAAGTCTCGGGTCCGAGGCAAAACCACGTTGATCAATTTGTCTAAAAAGCCCATCATCCGTTCCCCCCGCAGAGTCACCAGCCAACCAACAGTGTCGCCCTGACGAACTTTAAAGCTAGCAATTGATTTTTTGGCACCACGGGGAGCCGCTTTTTGACCAGTCAAACGAGTTAAGCGATCAGCCACCAGAGTATTGCGTTTAGGATCTTTGGCCTTACCGGTGCCAGTGGCCACCACCACTTTTACCAACCGCGGTAAACCAAGAGCATTACCGACTCTAAGTTTAGTTTTGAGTTCGGTCTCTGACTTTTTTATTTTTTGCTTTAATAATTCCATAATTAAATCACATTACCACATTTAGCACAGACCCTAACTTTTTTGTTGCCGACCAGTTTGGTCTTTGTCCGCCGACCACGATTGCAGCTACTGCACAGGAGCGCCAAGTTGGAAAGGTGGAGCGGGTGCGGCTGGGAAATCGTTTGACCTTTTTCGTTTTGGCGTTTAGGTCGGGTCCGTTTTTGGCGCAGATTAGCATTTTCCACCACGGCGAGAGAATCTTTGGGGAAGACGCGCAAGATCTTACCCTGTTTCCCACGGTCTTTACCGGCTAAGATTATTACTGTGTCGCCTTTTAAGATCATATCTATACTATTTCTGGTGCTAGAGAGGCAATTTTTTGGAAACCCTTTTCTCCCAACTCCCGCGGGATTGGTCCAAAGATGCGACCACCGCGAGGGTCGAGTTTGGTCCCGTCCAAAATGACGACTGCGTTTTCGTCAAAGCGGAGATAGGAACCATCGCTCCGACGCCAGGGACTTTTTTGCCGAACGACCACCGCTCGCACGACTTCCTTTTTTTTGATTGCCTTGCGGGGCTCGGCCACTTGGACCGAGAGCACCACCAAATCACCAATCCGGGCATAGCGCTTGCGCGAGCCACCGAGGACCTTAAAAATCCGACCGATTTTGGCACCGGTATTGTCGGCAATTTTTACTAAGGTGCGAGGTTGGATCATATAATTATAAAATGTTTATCGCGAGAGATCGGCTTGGTCTCTTGGATCCGAACCTTCTCGCCCAAGACGGCTCTATTCTCCGGATCATGAGCCTTAAACTTTTTGGTCTGACGCAAATATTTGCCATACTTGGGGTGCTTGACCAGGCGGCTAACGGCCACGACGGCCGTCCCCATCATTTTGGTCGAGACCACAACCCCGGTAAAAATTTTTGGCTGTTTATTTGGCATGATCGTGGAGAGCAGTCATAATCCGAGCAATATCTTTTTTTAAACGACGAGCTTCTTTAACGTTGGTCGATTTGCCACTGGCCTGGTTAAACCGGAAGCGGTGCAGCCCCTCGCGTTTATCAGTCAAATTTTTTCTTAATTCAATGGCTGATTTATTTTTGTAACTTTCTTTTTTCATTTTCTTTTTAGCGGGCAATGATCCTAGTCTTAAGGGGTAGTTTAGCCCCCGCTTTGCGCAAGGCCTCACGAGCCGTCACCGGTGGTAAACCATCAAGCTCAAAAATGATCCGGCCAGGTTTGACCTCAACCTCATAACCTTGAGGATCACCCTTGCCCTTGCCCATCCCGACTTCGGCCCCCTTAGCGGTGTAAGGTCGGTCAGGGAAGACGCGGGTCCAGAGTTTACCACGTTTATCCATTTGACGGGCAATTGTTTTCCGCGCCGCCTCAAGTTGATTGGCTCTAATCCGAGCGGGCACTTCAGCCTTTAGACCAAAACTGCCAAAGGCGAGCGTTATACCCCGTCCAGCGACTCGCGCGCGCTTGGGATTGGTGCGGCCGGTTTGCCACTTGCGATGTTTAACTTTTTTAGGAAATAACATATTAATTAGGTCTTAGATATTGACACCAGAGTCAGCACGATAGATCCAGACCTTGACCCCAATCACACCGTAAGAGAGATAGGCCTTCTCCCGCGCAAAATCAATATCGGCGCGGAGGGTCTGGAGCGGGATCTGACCCTGCTTTAAACTCTCATACCGACCCATCTCGGCTCCCCCCAAACGACCAGAGAGGGTGATCTTGCCGCCCAAGACGCCCTTATTGGCCATAATTTTGTCGAGGACTTGCTTGACCACCCGACGGAAGGGTAAACGCTTTTCCAACCCCTCGGCCACCAAATAAGCGGCGATGGCAGCGTGAGCCTCGGGATTTTTTACTTCCTCAACATCAATTTTAAAATCTTTTGGCACATCGGCCTTGATTTTGGACAAAAACTTTTCACAATCGGCCTTGAGTTTGATCATACCCTCGCCGGCCCGGCCAATGATCATACCCGGTCGAGCGGTTTTGATGATCAGGCGATAAACATTGGCCCCGCGCTCAATATCAACTGATTCCACAAAGTAGCCCCGTAAACGTTTGGTCAAAAATTCGCGGAGCAAAACATCCGTCCGTAAGTAGGCTTGGTACTGGCCGCGGGCGCCAAACCAACGCGACTTCCAGTCACGGATGATGCCAAGGCGGTGAGCATAAGGATGAACGGTGTGAGTCATGGTAAATTAGAAATTAGGTTATAGGGATTAGGGTTTAGGTTTAGTGGTAAGCGTCACGCGGATCGTACTCGTCCGGTGGCGGATGGGGTGCATGCCGCCGCGGGCAACAGTCTGATAGCGCTTAAACATCATCCCCTTGTTGACCGAGAGACTCCCAATGCGGAGAGAGTCGCGACTGGCACCAGTATTTTTAACGGCGTTGGCGGCGGCTGACTGAATCAATTTTTTTAAGGGCAAGGCCGCCTTTTTGGGGAAAAAATTTAAGATCTCAATCGCTTCTTTGACCGACCGGCCTTTAACCAAGTTGCTAACCGCCCGGACTTTGCGGGGCGCTTGATGATAATTGGTTAGTTTAGCTTCCATTGGTTTAGGTTATTTAGGATATTAGGTATTAGACCTTAGGGGCGATCTTGCCCCCAGCGACTGGAGCTTCTTTAGCGGCATTAGCAGCGGCAATCTCGGACTCCTTCTGCTTCTGCTCAATCTCCTTCTGCATCTTGCCGCCGTGCTTAGTAAATTTGCGGGTGGACGAAAATTCACCCAAGCGATGACCCACCATCTCCTCGGCCACCAGTACCTCCACATGCTGTCGCCCATTATGGACGCCAAAAGTGTAGCCGACCATCTCGGGACTGATCTGGCTCCGCCGAGCCCAAGTTTTGACTACGCCCAGCGCTTCCGGCTTTTTGCCAGAAATCTTTTTCAACA
>CAZMXZ010000005.1:0-13671 GCA_964570405.1 uncultured Candidatus Saccharibacteria bacterium
GAGGTCGGGATGGTTGATCCTAATAATGTGGAGGCTCGTGACGCGCTCCAGTTTATTATTGATCGTTTGCACTTGCCATTCAAAATTTTTGTCATCAGTCAAACTGATTTTGATAAAGCGATTGGCAGTTATAAGGGGATCAGCAGTGAGGTTGGCCGGGCCTTGGGCGATCTCGAGACCGATATTTTAGCTGATCAAGAGGAGGTAGCCAAAGCTCAAAAAAAGCCGACTGGTGAGGGTGTGACGCCCGACATTGTGGAGGAGGCGCCAGTGACCAAGATCGTGGCCGTCATCGTCCAACACGCTATTGCCGGCGGGGCATCCGACATCCACATTGAGCCCACCGATGATCGGGTCAAAGTCCGCTTCCGCGTTGACGGCGCGCTTTACACCAGTTTGTTTTTGCCCGGCACCGTCCATGAGGCGATCGTTGCTCGGATAAAAATTTTGACCAATATGAAGTTGGATGAAAAGCGCAAGCCACAAGATGGTCGCTTTTCCTACACTGTTGCTAATCGGCCGATCGACTTCCGGGTCTCAACCTTGCCAACTTATTTTGGCGAGAAGGTGGTGATGCGGATCCTCGATCCAGCTTCCAAATTGGTTAATCTAGAAGCCCTTGGTTTGGCCGGCGCCAATTTGGAATTGGTTAAGGAGGCGCTAAATAAACCCTACGGCTTAATTTTAATTACTGGGCCGACCGGCTCGGGTAAAACTACGACGCTTTACTCAATGCTTAGCCTGCTCGATCGGGAAAAGTATAATGTGGTGAGTCTAGAGGATCCAATCGAGTACGACATCCCCGGGGTCAATCAGTCGCAAGTCCAACCGGAAATCAAATACACTTTTGCCAACGGCCTCCGCAGCATCATGCGTCAAGACCCCGACATTATTATGGTCGGTGAGATCCGTGATCGCGAGACGGCCCAATTGGCGATCCAAGCCGCCTTGACCGGTCACTTGGTGCTCTCGACCCTCCACACCAATAACGCCGTGGGCGTAGTGCCGCGGCTGGTTGATATGGGAATTGATCGATACCTAATCCCGCCGACTTTGGTGATGGCCATTGCTCAACGCCTGGTACCGGTCCTTTGCCCTGACTCCAAAGAACCGATCAAATTGGAAGAGAGTATGAAGGTAATGATCGACAAACAATTTTCTGATCTTGCCCCCAAGTTTAGAGATCAGCTCAAGATCCCCGACAAAGTCTACCGGGCCAAAAATTCGCCGACTTGCCCGGGAGGTACCAAGGGCCGGACGGGCGTGTTTGAAGTTTATGAAATGGATGAGAAGTTGGAGCACATCATCCTCGACCAAAACTCGGGTGAGTCCGAGATCCGCAATTATTTGCGCGCCAATTGCGGCTATTTGGAAATGAAGGAGGATGCCCTACTCAAGGCTTTTGCCGGCACCATTCCCTTTGAAGAGGTTAACAAATTGTAATGTGATATAATTTTGTCATGAGTGACTACAAAGAAGAATTAGAGGACTTAGTTTTAATTTTAACGGCCGAGGGGGCCTCCGATTTGCATCTCTCGGTTGGGCGCCATCCAACGATCCGGGTGGCTGGTGAGCTGACGCCAATTGTTAAAAAACCAGTCTTGACCGCCGAGGACACGATGGGCTTTGCCCAGGCCGTTTTAAATGAGGCCAATCGTAAAATATTTTTGGAGACCAAAGAGATCGACTTTTCCTACAGTGCCGAGGGTGGGATCCGCTTTCGCAGTAACGCCTTCTACCAACGGGGGATGGTGGGGCTGGCCTTTCGTTTGATTCCGGAAAAAATCAAAACGATTGAGGAGCTCAACTTGCCGGCTAAACTGGCCGAGTTTGCTCGGCGCAAGCAGGGCTTTTTCCTCTGCGTTGGGCCAGTTGGCCAGGGCAAGTCCACCACCTTGGCCGCCTTGGTTGATATGATTAACCATGAGCGGGCCGAGCACATTGTGACAGTTGAAGATCCGATCGAATATTTATTTACCAGCGACCTTTCGATCATTGATCAGCGCGAGGTCCGTTTTGATACCCTCTCCTTCCGGGCCGCGCTCCGCTCGATGTTCCGGGAAGATATTAACGTCGCTATGATCGGTGAGATGCGCGGGCCGGCCACTATTGGCACGGCGGTGACAGCGGCCGAGACGGGGCACCTCATCTTTTCCACCCTCCATACCAACTCGGCCGCTCAAACCATTGACCGAATCATTGACTCCTTTACCGCCGCCCAGCAAAAGCAGATCCGGATCCAATTGGCGGCCAGTTTGATCGGAATTTTTTCGCAGCGGCTAGTGCCACGCGTCTCGGGCGGCTTGGTCCCAGCCTACGAACTTTTGATCAACAACAGCGCCACCAGTAACTTGATCCGAGAGGGGCGCACCGCCGAGATTGATGTGGTAATCGAGACCGGCTCCGAGGAGGGGATGGTGGACCTTAACCACTCGCTCGTTGAGCTGGTCCGGAGCGGCGAGATTACAATGGATAATGCCTACCGCTACTCCAACAACCCCAAAAATCTTGACAAGTTATTATGATTTTTCTTTCTACTTTTTCTCACTTCCCACCTCTAACTTCCCACTTCTAATTTTATGGTTTTCAACTACCAAGCCACCAGTCGCGAGGGCCAGATGCAGTCGGGGACAATTGAGGCTCCAACCATCGACACTGCCATCACTTCGCTCCAGCGACGGGGGCTCATCATCATCTCGGTCACACCCGTCGGTGGGGAAAAATTCGCTTGGTTCCGGAAACTGCCATTTTTAAGTCAGGTTAAAAATAAAGAGGTTGTCATTTTGTCGCGCCAGATTGCCACCTTGTTTGAGGCCAAGGTCTCGGTCCTGGCGGCCTTTAAGTTGCTGGCGTCGGAATCGGCCAACTCGTTTTTAGCCGCTAAGCTAAGTCAAGTGACGGATGATATTAGCGGCGGACTCCCGATCTCGTCCGCTCTGACCAAGCACCCCGACGTCTTCTCTGACTTTTACATCAGTATGGTCAAATCCGGTGAAGAGTCGGGCAAACTCTCCGAGGCCTTCAACTTTTTGGCCGAGTATTTGGAGCGCTCATTTGTGCTAAGCAGTCGAGCCAAGAATGCTTTGATCTACCCGGCTTTCGTCGTCATCACCTTTGTGGCGGTGATTATTTTGATGCTGGTTTTTGTCATCCCCCAACTCCAAACTATTTTGGTCGAGACTGGTCAGCCGATCCCCATTTATACCCAAATTATTTTAGATATCAGCAACTTTTTTGTTAATTACGGCCTGCTGCTCGTTATCCTCATTATTGTGCTGGCCATTTTTATGGTTCGTTATTTACCGACCAAGGTCGGTCGGGAGTCGCTGTCGCGATTTAAAATTGGCATCCCGTATGTCGGACGTCTCTACCGCAAACTTTATTTGGCTCGCTTGGCCGATAACTTAAACACTCTGCTCGCCGCTGGCATCTCGATGGTCCGGGCTCTCGAGATCACGGCTGATGTGGTTGGCAATACGATCTATAAAAATATTTTGCTCGAGGCCGCCACCGCTATTAAAGCCGGTAGTAGTGTTAGTAACGAGCTGGCCAAATATCCCGAGATGCCCGGCATCATGATCCAGATGATCAAGGTCGGTGAGGAGACAGGCAAAATGGCCTTTACCTTAGAGACGATGGCTCGCTTTTACAACCGGGAGGTCCAGTCGGAGGTAGACACGTTGGTTAACCTAATCGAGCCAGTGATGATCGTGGTCTTAGGCTTGGGCGTGGGGGTACTCCTGGCCGCCGTCTTACTCCCAATTTACAACGTTGCATCGAGTTTATAATAGGCTTGCCCCGTTAGAGGCAGGGCAAATATGCCCGTTGGCTCTAACGGGGTGTGGATATGGGGCTCTTGCCTATTTGTAGGTGGGGTCTATAATTAGATCATTAAAGGCTTATCACCTCGTAGGTCGAGTTAATTAATTTAATTTAAAAATTATCAAAATAACTAACTAAAATAATCATATTATGTCTATCTTATCCCCTAAACCCTATTCCCTAACATCTCGCAAAGGTTTTACTTTGATCGAACTTTTGGTGGTCATCGCTATCATTGGTATTCTTTCGGCTATTGTGTTGGCGTCACTTAACCAAGCTCGCAACAAGGCCAATGATGCAAAAGTTCAGTCACAGCTTTCAGCGATGCGTTCAGCGGCAGAAATTTATTACAGCACAAATAACAATTACGGTTCTAACAGCGCGGCCGGTAATAACGTTTGTAGTGTTACTAGTGCAGACACGACCGGTCTATACAACCTGGAACTAGCGGCCAATTATCCTGGTGGCGTAGCGCCGACTTGTACAACGGACGCAGGTGCAAGTTCTCAAGCGACCAAGTGGTCAGCCTATCACGCCGGCATTAGCAATACCCTCACCGAATTCTGTGTAGACAGTTCGGGAGCATCCAAATCTTATGTTGGCGGCACAGGTTGGACTGCTCCATCCGGCGGTAACGTTTGTCCATAGTTTGGTCTAGTTTGTTTCTTAAAAAAGCCCCCATCGGGGGCTTTTTTGTTTGGTCACTGTGGATAAAAAAGCATAGAGGCGACATTGGTTGAGTGTTATGATAGGGGGGATGAAAAAGGCCCAGTGGGGGATCCTCTTAGTGGCAGCGCTCCTCGTCTTGTTGGCTTGGACCTTCTCGGGTCAGTCACTCTTTAAAACGGCTCAAATGCCGAGCCACAGTTTAACAGCCGCCGTAACGGTGCCAGCTTGCACCGGCGGGCGTCTCGTTTATGGCTGGGCTTGGAGCTCTAACATCGGCTGGATCAACTTTGGCAGCAATAATGCTAGCCGCTCTTATGGTGTGTGCTATGACGACGTGGCCAAAACTTTTTCCGGCTACGCTTGGAGCTCTAACATCGGCTGGCTCAAACTTGATGGAGTGGCAGTTGGTAGCACCGGCGATCTGATGAATAGTGCTCAGTTTTGTACGCCCCTGACTAACGCTAGTTCTTGCTCGGGCACGCCTCAAGCAGGCGGCTGGGATGGTAAATTAGCAATGAGCGGTACTTGGACTGGTGGCAGTAAGCTCGATACGAGCCTGCCGACTTTATATAAATTGACGGGCTTTGCCTGGGGCTCGGACGTCGTGGGCTGGGTCAAACTAAATGGTGTTTGGAATGACCCATCCGGCTGCACCGGCGTTTGTGTTGTGATACCGGCAGTGACTACGGGTACATTAGTTGTAACAAAAAATGTTAGCGGTGGATCAAAAGTTGCTAGCGACTTTATGCTTCATGTCAAAAACGGTGGCTCTGATGTAGCTACTAGTCCTCAGGCTGGTTCCACCGTTGGTACAACTTATAGCAATTTGATTGCTGGCACGTATATTGTTAGTGAAGATCCAATGACTGACTACACGGCTGATTATACGAGTTGTGGCAGTGGCGGGACGGTAATAGTAATGGCTGGAGGCATCACCAGTTGTTTGGTCAAAAATAACTATACTCCAGTTGTAACCACTGCCACTCTTAATGTTAAAAAGGTGGTCGTCAATACTGGTGGGGGAACAAAAAGCGAAAGTGATTTCATTATTAATGTTAGCGGCTCGAGCGCATCACCCAATAGTTTTATTGGCAGCAGTGCCGGCGTTAATGTGACGCTAGGTGCCGGGAACTATTCAGTATCGGAGCCGGCAACACCTGGTTACACAGCGACTTATAGTAGCGATTGCAGTGGTAGTATTAGCTCTGGCCAAACAAAAAATTGTACTGTCACAAATACTTACAACACCGCCGCCTCGGCCAGCGTGACGGTAACGATCGACGTCAGCCATAATGTGACGTCAGCCCGAGCACCGATCAATAACGTATCACACAACTCTTCAGCTGTACCAATTTGGTTGACGATCAACAACAGCAACATCACGCCCATTACTGGGGTAGAAGTTCGTTTACCAAATGCACTTTCTCCCGATAGCATAGCCTTTACCACCCTAACGGGGCAGACTTATGACTGTTCCGATGCTCCTACTACTCACTGCTACGATCAAACTTTGGGCGTGCGAGGCGTCTTGACTGATTCGGCGGGTAACATTATTTGTACTAACATGACTTATGCCAATAGTGACTGCACTGGCCTAACGCTCAACTCGGGCAATAATAATTTTAAACTTTATTTGCAATTCCCTGACCGAGGCTTGGCCAATGCTTACTACACTTACAAGTCACCTTATAGCACACCAGGAACCGTCAATAAGGCAATGAAGCTCTACGTTATATACAATAACGGGCACGATACCGCTGTGCCATCCCCCCTACCTCTCTACAATTATCTCGATTCGTCCTTTACTCAACAGTAGTGGTGTTGAATATAATATTTGTGTTTATTCTTGGTGCCATCGTCGGTAGCTTTTTGAATGTTTTGATTTTGCGCTATGGCACCGGCCGGAGCATCGTGGGGGGGCGATCCCAATGCTTTTCTTGTGCTCATCCGCTCCGCTGGTATGAGCTCATACCAATTTTTAGCTTTTTGATCCAGGGTGGCAGGTGTCGTCACTGCCAAGCCAAAATTTCTTGGCAATACTCCTTGGTTGAATTAGTAACCGGTATTTTATTTGTGTTGATTTTTATTATAACCCCTATTCCCTATACCCTAATCACTCTCGCTTGCTATTTAATACTTTTTTCTTTACTGATTGCCATCACTGTTTATGACCTTCGCCATCAAATTATTCCCGATGAGTGGGTCTGGCTATTTAACGGTTTAGCCTTGATTTTAATTTGGTCACAAAGCCATTTTACCGAGCGTTTTTTGGCCGGTCTTGGTTTTGGCGGCTTTCTTGCCCTACTGTGGCTCATCTCAGGTGGGCGGTGGATGGGGTTGGGGGATGGCAAGCTGGGCCTGGGGCTGGGTTGGCTCCTGCCAAGTTGGCCTTTGGCCGCCTCGGCCCTGGTTCTTTCGTTTTGGATTGGGGCGGTGGTGGGACTATTGCTCATCATCTTGGGCCGATTGTCTAAGGGGTCAAAAAAAGTTACAATTAAAAGTGAGATCCCCTTTGCCCCGTTTTTAATTTTAGCTTTTTTGCTCGTCTTTTTTCTCCATCTCAATGTTCTTCCTTTCTAAATTCTATAAGCCATCAGCCATCAGCTATAAGCTAGTTAGAGGCTTCACGCTAATCGAGATGTTGGTGGTCTTAGCCATTGCCACATTTTTAACAGCCGCTGTTTTGGCCAACCTACCTCGTTTTCAAGACCAAACCCAGCTGGAACTAGCCGCTCAAGAAGTAGCGATCGATATCCGCGGCGCTCAAACTTTTACTATTGGGACTAAAGCCGCTAAACCAAATTGCCCTAGCTTTATTGATCCCACGCACTGTTATACTGGTAGCGGTCAAGAACTCCAATCAAATGGTGTCCATTTTGATCTTACCTCTGGAGCGAATACCGTTTTTCAGCTTTTTGTTGATCTGCCGCATAATGATTTTCCTGGTAATATTGATAACGTTTTTGATTCTGGGAAAAATAGTAGCGATATAAGAGAAGCAGTGGAATCATATAGTCTCCCTCCCGGTTATCGATTTTGGACAATTCTTAATCCGGCTAATGGCTATGTCTATTATTGGCTGGATGTGCTGTATAAACGTCCTTATACAGAGGCAACACTGACAGCCAGGCTGTCTGAGGGCTTGTCTTCGAGGACCCCCGATGGCGGCTTAAGCCCCTGTTTTAGGGCCGGTGGTGGTGGGGCTTGCCCGGCGGAAAGTCTTACCAGTGCCGATATATATATTAAGGGCCCGTCACGTGATCCGCGTTGCAAGGTTATACAAGTTTATAATAATGGCCAAATTGCGGTTAAACCCGGCTTCATTGATGCCACTAATCCAAATTGCTCATGAGCTTCTATAAGCTAAAACCCCTAAGCTATAAACCGGCTAGTGGTTTTACTTTAATTGAGCTGATGGTGGCCGTTTCAATTTTTGTGATGGTTGCTTTGATCGTGACGGGAGCACTCTATACCATAGTTCAAGCCTGGTTAGAATCTCAAACCGTCAAACTCCTAACCGACAATCTCAACTTTAGTATGGACAGCATGGTCATTAAAATGCGTGAGGGTTCTGACTATCATACTTACTCCACCGTCAGTGGCAATGTGACTAGTATTAAATTTAAGTTGAAACGACCTGGTGCTAATGCTGTGACGGTGGTTGGTTATGGTGTCGGTCCTGGTACTCATAACCAACAGACATTATTGAAGTGCCAAGTAGATAACTTAAGTGATAGTGCGACGGCCGTAAATGATAATTGCAATAACGATGGTGACTATCAGCAAATTATTGCCGATGATATAACTGTTAACTCTGCTCGTTTTCTTTTAAACACCGTTAATACCAGGCCGGCCATCATGGTCCTTTTTGATGGTCAGGCGACGACCAAAAATGGACATATTGTAACATTTCGGATCCAAACCTTAGTTAGTCAAAATCCTCAAGCCTCATGATCAACGGGAATAGTAAAAACGGTTTTACTTTGATTGAAGCGATGGTAGCCATCGTTATTTTGACTTTGATTGTGGTTGGACCCCTAGGAGTTATTTCCCACTCAATTAGTGAGTCACGCTTTGCCTCTAATAAAGCAACCGCCATCTATTTAGCCCAAGAAGGGATTGATGTGGTGGCTAACATCGCTGTTAATGACTGGAGTGGGGAATTTTCGAGGCTAATTAGTAGTTGTGTTGATCAATCTTGCGCTGTTAGCAGCTGGTCATGGTTCAATAACAAAAGAGCTTCGGTTTTTTCCTGCTCCGCTTCCGTCCCTTGCGTAATCTGGGCGGGCTATATTGGAAATAAATTTGCTGGTTACGATAATGTCCCCCAAGCTCTTTCTGGTAGACGTGTTCGGACTAATTTTTACCGTTTTATTACACTCCAAAAGATTGCTAATCCCAACCCTTGTGACGTGGTAGCTGACCCTAATTGCAATTTGGCTGGCTACGAAATAATTTCTCGCGTGGTCTGGGTGGAAAATAGTTTGCAGGGTGAGAGTCGCTTAACCGGGACGGTTTATAAACCACGCTAGTATGATCAATCTTAAATCTAAAAAAGGTTTCGCCATTCTCTACGCGGTTTTATTGACGACCATTATTTTGACAGTGGCGATGGGTATTGGGGCCATTATTGCTAAACAAATTGTTCTAACTTCAATTGATCAGGGATCACAGTCGGCTTACCATGCGGCAGTCTCGACCCTTGAGTGCTCTCTATTTTATTATAGTCAGGGCTCGTGGGGCAGTTTTGATGATGCCGATGGTGATGGTAACTATACTTGGAAGGCGCCAACCTCGGCCAATGATCAGATTACTTGCTCAAATAGCGGTCATACCTTTGCCAGTAATGATGCGAGCGCCGGTATTTACCAACTCTTGCCCAATGGCGGTAAGTTTAATTTTAGTGTTCTTTATAAAGATGCCGCCGGCAATAACCTTTCCTGCGCCCGAGTGGAGATGTCTAATAGCATTGTTGATCCCACTGATCCCGCAACGGCTAAGTGGCAGGCCACAACGACCGGCTATAATCTAGTCGATAATTGGGATACTTGTACGGGCTACAGCAATCCCCGGACAACCGAAAGGCAAATTTATTTTGAAAAATAGTTTTTTATGTCTGGGCCGGTCAGTCAACAAGTTAAAGAGCGGATAAAGAAGTTGCGGGCGGTGATTGATCATCATCGCTATCTTTACCACGTCCTCGATAAGCAAGAAATTTCGGAAGCGGCCTTGGACTCCCTCAAGCACGAGTTAAAGCAATTGGAGGAGGCTCATCCAGAACTGATCACTCCCGATTCGCCAACCCAACGAGTGGCCGGCGCGCCCTTGCCCGGTTTTAAAAAAGTTCGCCACCAGGTGACCCAGTGGTCCTTTGACGATGCTTTTAGCCAAGAAGAGATCAGAGCTTTTGATGCCCGGGTTAAAAAAATTTTGGGCCGAGCGTCAGAATATGTTTGCGAGCTAAAAATTGACGGCTTTAAAATTATTTTGACCTACCAAAAAGGTTTGCTCCAAACGGCAGCCACTCGCGGCAATGGGCTGGTGGGCGAGGATGTGACGGCCAATATTAAAACAATTGAGTCGGTGCCCCTTTCCCTCCGTGATTCGAGCGAAGATCTGGTGGTAGAAGGGGAGATTTGGCTGGGCAAAAAAGCTTTCACCAAACTTAATCAAGAGCAAAAAAAGAAGGGGGAACCCCTTTTTGCTAATCCGCGCAATACGGCGGCGGGCACGATCCGCCAACTTGATCCGCGCCTAGTCGCCGGCCGCGGTCTCGATAGTTTTATTTACGACTTAGCCTTTTCCTCCGGCGGTCTCCCCCCAACGCAAATCGCCGAGCTAAAGCGCCTCCAGGAACTGGGCTTTAAGGTCAATCCTTATTTTGAACACTGCTCTAATATTGAAGCGGTCATCAAGTACTGGCAAAAATGGGGCAAAAAAAACAAGAGCCAGGATTATTGGCTCGATGGAGTGGTGGTCAAGATCAACGATGGGGCCGATCAAGAAAAGTTGGGTTACACCGGCAAAGCGCCGCGCTTTGCCCTGGCTTTTAAATTTGCCGCTGATCAGGCAACCACAGTGGTGGAAGAAATAATTTTCCAAATTGGCCGGACCGGCGTTATTACCCCCGTGGCCAAGCTCAGGCCCGTCCTCTTGGCTGGCTCGACGGTAGCCCGCGCCACCCTCCATAATGAGGACGAAATTAAAAGATTGGATCTAAGAATTGGCGATACGGTGATCATCCAAAAAGCCGGTGACGTCATCCCCGATATTGTTTCGGTCCTCAAAGACTTGCGGCCCAAAAGCGCTAAACTATTTTCTTTCCCCAAAAGTTTGCCCGGGATTGGCCAGATTAAAAGACCACCAGGCGCCGCCGCCCATCGAGCCGTTAATCGGGAGACCTCCGCTCAAATAAAACGCCGCTTTTACCACTTTGTGGGCAAAAGCGCCTTCGACATCACTCATTTGGGCCCAAAAATGATCGATCTTTTGCTTGGTCACAAATTAGTCTCCAGCTATGCCGATATTTTTAAGTTGACCAAAGCCGATTTATTGAGCTTGCCTCGTCTAGCCGATAAGTCAGCCGCCAACATTATTCAAGCAATTGGAGAAAAAAGAACCATCACTTTGACGCGCTTTATTGTGGCGCTCTCCATTCCTCAAGTGGGGGAAGAAACGGCCGAAGATTTGGCTAACCACTTTCGCACTACTCAAAAGCTAAGTCAGGCGGAGGCGAAAGAATTAAGTCAAATTGAGGGAGTCGGACCAATTGTGGCGGTGTCTGTTTATGATTGGTTTAGAAACAAAGATAATCAAAAATTGCTTAAAGAATTATTAGCGCAAGTTAAAGTAGAAAAGGTCACAGCTCCCACCAGTCAATCTGGCCGGTTGACTGGTCAGACATTTGTGCTAACTGGGACACTGGAATCTTTAACTCGTGACGAGGCTAAAAAACAGATCAAAGCTTTAGGCGGATCAGTCGCTAGTTCCGTCTCAGCCAAAACTGATTACCTGGTGGCTGGTGCTGACCCGGGCACCAAATATGCGGAAGCCCAAAAATTGGGAGTCAAAATTCTTTCGGAAAAGGATTTTCTTAAACTTCTTTAGTCGTGCTAAACTGACCTTATGATAACTGATGGAGAGGTCGTTAAACTTGCTCAATTAGCTAGGCTAAAGTTAAGTCAAGGAGAAATTGCCTCACTGCAAAAAGATTTAGAATCAATTTTGGGCTACGTCTCGCAACTCCGCGAAATTAAGACCGAAAAGGTTAAAGCCGGTGGGAGTGATTGGCCCACAAATGTTTTGCGTGCTGATGCCGAGTCAGTAGATTTGATCGAGGCAGAAAATGGTTTGTTGTTCCAGCGGCCAAATAGTGCCGTTGGCAAAGGTTTACCAGTCAAAGCAATTTTTGATCATGACCGTGGCCGAGCTAAATAAATTGACTGCTACTCAAGCGGCTAAGCAAATCCAGGCGGGAACTTTATCGGCCGAGGAGTTGACGGCCGCTTATTTGGAACGAAGCAAAAAATTAAATCCCGAGCTTAATGTCTATTTAGAAGTTTTTGCTAATGCGGAGGAGCAGGCCAAAAATATTGATCAAAAAATTAAGGCCGGAGAGATGGTTGGACCGCTGGCTGGTGTGCCGGTGGCCGTTAAAGATAATATTTTAATCAAAGGTCAGATTGCTTCTGGCGCGTCAAAAATTTTGGCTAACTATCGGGCTAGTTACGAGGCGACCGTCATAAAAAAAATAAAAACGGCGGGAGCCATTATTTTGGGCCGAACAAATATGGACGAATTTGCGATGGGCGGCTCGACGGAGAACTCAGCCTTTGGCCCAACTAAAAATCCGGTGGTGCCGGGAGCGGTGCCGGGCGGCTCATCGGGTGGCTCGGCCGCCGCCGTGGCGGCTGATCTGGCCTTGGCGGCGCTAGGTTCCGACACCGGCGGCTCAATCCGTCAGCCAGCAAGCTTTTGCGGGGTGGTTGGACTCAAACCAACTTATGGCTCTGTTTCGCGCTTTGGACTCATGGCCATGGCCTCCTCCCTTGATCAAATTGGACCGATTACCAAAACCGTCACCGATGCCGAACTGATTTTTAATGTGATTAAAGGGCCAGACGAACTCGATTCTACTTCTTTCTCACCTCTCACTTCCCATCTCTCACCTCCAAAAATTGTTGGCGTACCCTACGACTTTACCAATGAGGTTAAAGATCCCAGCGTGGCCAAAAATTTTGCCGCCAGTTTAGACAAATTAAAAAATCTTGGTTACGAAATAAAAGAAGTAAAATTACCCCATCTTAAATATGCCTTAGCCGTTTACTACATTATTATGCCGGCCGAGGCCTCAACTAATTTGGCTCGTTATGATGGTTTGCGCTATGGTGCTCATCAAGATGGCGAAAATTTGCTGGCTGATTATTTAACCACCAGGGGAATGGGCTTTGGGCCAGAAGTCCGGCGGCGGATAATGCTTGGGACCTATGTGCTCTCAGCTGGTTATTACGATGCTTACTACACCCAGGCCGTGGCGGTAAAAAATCTAATCCGAGCTGATTACACTAAAGCCTTTAATGAGGTTGATTTAATTGCCACGCCGACTACGCCCAGTGGCGCCTTTGGCTTGGGGGAAAAGATTAATGGCCCACTCCAAATGTATTTGGAAGATATTTTTACCGTGCCAATTAACTTAGCTGGACTGCCGGCAATTTCCCTGCCGAGCGGTGGTGATGATAAAAATCGGCCCTTGGGGTTGCAACTAGTTGCTCCCCGCTTTGGCGAGGAGCGGCTGTTTGCGGTCGGTAAAAAATTCGAGCAAAATAAATAAAATGAATATTGTTGATGTTTTTTACAGTTTTATTTACCGCCTGATCACTCTCGAGTGGCTCCCTGGTCGGAGTTCAACTTTTAGTTATTGGCTCGGCCACGTTAAAGCTCTTTTAATTAGTCTCTCGATCGCTCTCACCCTGACCATTATTTATTTGCTGGTGCGGTTGCGTCAGTTGATCCAAGCTGATGCGCTTAAGTGGCAGGTCATCGCGACCACGCCGGGGGAAGAAGCGGCCAATGAGGAATGGGCAAAAATTTTGGAATTGCTTGCTTCTCCCAATCAATCAGATTGGAAAGTGGCAATTTTTAAAGCCGATATTATTTTGGACGAATTGATTAAAAAGATCG
>CAZMXZ010000006.1:0-13392 GCA_964570405.1 uncultured Candidatus Saccharibacteria bacterium
CAGCGCGGGAGCAACGCCCCCGGGTACGCGGGCGTCGATCCGGCCTACGCCTGGGAACCCATCGTCTTTCGGACGTTGCCCCGGCGGGTACGCGAGTTGGTCTTGGTCCGCTGACCACGGACTGGCAGTCCCCGGCTGTGGCGGAGTCCGCGGTAGGCCTTGATATCTTTTAAACGTTTAATGTTAGCCGAAATTTCGCGCTTGAGCTCACCCTCGATTTTAAACTTCTCAACCGCTTGACGGAGACGATTCTCCTCATCAGTTTTAAGATCAGTTGTTTTTTTACCGGCGTCAATTTTAAGCTCGCGTAAAATTTTCTGAGCCCGTGAGCGTCCCACACCATAGATGCTCGTTAAGGCGATCTCCAGCCGCTTACTGGCGGGTAAAGTAATACCGGCAATCCGCATCGTTAAGCTTGTTTTTGCTTGTGCCGTGGCTTGGCACTGCAGATAATATAAAGATGGCCGCGACGACGGACATAACGGCAACCGGCACAACGTTTTTTAATTGTTGATCTAATGTGCATAACACTACGACTAACCTAGTTGCGACGGATGATCCGGCCCTTTCCTTGGTCGGGTGAGAGGACTAACTCAACTTTGTCTCCGATCAGCACCTTAATGCGGTGGAGCCGCATTTTGCCGGCTAAATAGGCTAATACTTCTCGTTCATCATCAAGCTTGACGCGAAAGAGGGTGTTGGGCAGTGCCTCGGTGACCACACCAAAGACCCCTTGCCCCTCTTTAGCTGGGCTGTTTGCATTGCCCTGACTGCTAGCATCAACCATTATTTACCCAGACCTATGTTACCGGAGAGGCCACTAATCGTCAAGCTGGATAACTAAGTCGAGCTTATTGGGGTCCGTAGGAAAATGGCTGGCCCAAGGCGGTCGGACCTTTACCTCGGCTCGTTTAATGGCTGGATCGGATTGCAATATTTTTTGATAATCGTCCTTAGCTTGACCAAGTAGCTTGGTCTTGAGGGCCGCCAGATCAATAATCCAAACAACTTTTGCCTCGCCCGCTAAGGAAAAATTAAAACTCTGGAGCTGACTTAAATCATTTGGAACAGCCGTCACAATCATAAACTTTAAATCCGGGGCATTGGCTAGGTCAACGGGGGCTTGATCGTATTCTTTGTCATATTGAACGGCCAAGAGTCGGGCCAGATCTTTGGTTTTAAAAATAATGCCGCTCAAGGTACCCGTCACCGTCACTTGCGGCGTCGTAGTGCCACTTACAGCATCGGTAAAGGTCAGGAAGGTAGCTTGATCGTAGAGAACAGAGTCAGCTGGTAGGGTGGCCCGGGCTTGGCCCACTAATTGAGTTTTTAGTTTAGCCTCAAGATCGGCTACGGCTTTTTGTCGATCAGGATCAGAGACTTTGGGTTGATTGCCGGTGGCACCACCGGTCATTGCCGTTTTAGACCGGGCATAAATTTTGCCGTAGTTGGGATCACCTTTTAAACCGGGAATGGTCCAATCGACCAATCCTAGATTAGAGTCAGGCCCCGCCAGATCAGCGACTACCCTAGCCTCAACCGAACCGGGTGTGATCGTCGTCCCCTTTTTGGTATAAGCGGGGATGTTCACAGCCGTCGTTAAGCGGAATATTTTGCCATTAGGGGCCTGGAGCCGCGTGTTAGCGACTAATTTTTGACTGCGGGCCGTGGCGTTGTAAAGAATAACACTTCCGCTAGCCTTGCTAGACACTGGCTCTATTCCACTTGCTGGGACATTTTGACTTAAGCTACTTGTTAGGTCTTGCAAAACTTGAAAGGCAACACCGGCGTTGCCATTTTGGCTAGCTTGGAAGGTGGCAGTCGGACTAATAATCTTGACTACTGGATGGAGGGTGACGGTGGCATGGCTGATTAAGTTGCTCAAACTAAAGACAAGAGCCAAAACCAAGGCCAAAGCCAAAAGGCCAAGCGCCCACCAACCGCGGCGACGACGAGGCGGATTGAGCTCGGGCTGAATAAAGCTGGTAGGCGGTACGGTCGAGCCACCATTTTTAAGCGGTAAAATCTCTCTTAAACTCTTTTTCGGATTTACTACTATATCTTCCATACTTAACTCATTATTTTAGCATAAAAATCAGCAGCGGCGCCTAGGGCCAGGTCAGGATAACCGGGGATATTTTCCACTAACTTGATTTCCGCCACAGGGTGCCCCAGCCTTTGGCTAACCATCATTTCTTGCTTTAGCCAATGGGCGACGAGACCGGCCCCTGGACTTGAACCAAAAACAAATATTGTTGGCGGCTCCCATTTGGGTCTAACCAAATTTCTAATAAACTCGCGCCATGACTGTAGCCACGTCTCCTTACGCGATGCCAACTTTTGGCCAAGCTTTTGACGGCTCGACCCCTCCATTTGGTTGGCTAAATAAAGATTAAGGGCATCATCAGCCTTTAGGCCGGCTAAAATATGCTGCTCACCATAGGGGAAGCTGTGATGGCTAAGCAGTTGGCCATCTTGGATCAAATCAATATCGGTTAGACGACCGGCTGGATCTAAAATGAGACTAGACCGATCAAGGTGATGATTACTCCCTAGGTGGTAGTAACTAGCCAAGGCAGCGGAACAGAACTCGACTGGTGTGGGGCCACCCTCGTCGAGGGCCAAGGCAATTCGACCAACCACTGACCTAGGGGCAGAGCTTAAATATTGGACTAACTGCCACTTGTCATCGCGTTCGTCTAGACCAAGAATGTGGCTCTCTAAAAATTGATCATGATCTGGGGCGGCGGCCATAAAGTTAGTGATCTCACGCTCGGCAATACGGTTGATCAGATTCTGATCCAACCGAGGCATCTCGCGCCGATGCCATTTAATAACTTTGGTTTGACTGGTGTTGAGAAGCGAGGGCAAAAAAACTACCCAGCGCTCCACCGGAGCACTTTTTTCTAACTGGTTTTTGATTTGCCGCAGTTTGGCGGTCAGAGTCAATAAAAAATCCAGCTGACGCGGCGGCTCGCTAGTAAAATTTAGATCATGGGCGGTAGAAACCAGTCCAAAGCGTGGCATCGGTGTCAAATAAACAACCGCGCCCCGCACGCGTCCACTGCCAACGTCAACAATCCCCAACCTTTGAGAAGTCATTAGTTTTATTATAACAGTCAGTTACTTAAACGAGAATGGCTTTTATCCTCCTGATGCCAGCGGCGACAGCTTCTTCTTTAATTATTTTGAAGTGACCCAGGACGCCGGTGTTGGTAACGTGGGGTCCACCGCAGAATTCTTTAGAATAAGCCGTCTCGAGCGAGTCACCAATGTAGTAAATACAAACATGATCACCATACTTTTCGTTAAACAAGTGCCGGGCCCCTGTTTTTTCGGCCTCGGCTTTAGGCAAAATTATTTGCTTAACGGGCAAATCTTCTTTGATTTTTTTATTCACCATTTCTTCTACTTTTTTCTTCTCATCATCGGTCAGTTTGTGATCACAAGTAAAGTCAAAGCGTAGCCGCTCATCGGTGATATTGCTCCCCCGCTGCTCGGTAGCCCCCAGGACGTCAGTCAAAGCTTGATTCAAGAGGTGGGTGGCCGTGTGATACTTAGTAATCTGCTCACTGGTGCCACCCAGTCCCCCCTTAAACTTTTGCTCCGAACCAGCCCGGGAAATATCTTGGTGTTTCTTCATCCCCTCATCAAACTTGGCCCGGTCAATCGTAAGCCCTTTTTCTTTGGCTAACTCCTCTGTTAGCTCAATCGGAAAGCCATAAGTTTGGTAAAGATCAAACGGGTCTAAACCACGTTCAAATTCTTTTAATCCTCGTTCTAGGGTTTGCCGGAATTTATCTTCCTCCTTTTTTATTTCCCCTTGATCATCGAGATCATAGACGCCCTGGTAGGTCTTTTTTATTTGTTCAATCACTTGGGTCAAAGGCTGGACCGAGAAGCGACTGGCGCGCCTGATCAGTCGGCGCAAGATATAGCCTTGGCCAGTGTTGCTTGGCTGGACGCCAGCGGTAGTCAAAAAGAGAGCGGCTTTGACGTGATCGGCCACAATCCTAGCTTCTGGTGTATCCTCATTATTAAATAAATCTGTTTCGTAAACATTATTTTTGTGCTGACTTTGGACCAGGAGGCGCTCCAGACCCATCCCAGTATCAATCCCCAGCACTGGGAGTAGTTCGTATTTATCAGTGGTGGTTTTGTAGTATTGATTAAAAACGATGTTCCAAATCTCGACGCCGTTGATATAAATTTCGGTCGTCGGGCCACAGGGACCCTCGGTGCCAGTTGGGCCCCAAAAGTTATCAGCTCGGCCAAATTTTTTAATCTCTAGTTTTGGATTGAGTACTCGCCAGATTTGTTCTGATTCGTCATCAGCTAAAAGATTGTCCTCCCCGCCAAAAACAGAGACATAATCAATTTCTAACCCCAGTTCGCCCGCAATAAATTCATAGGCGTATTGGATTGCCTCCTTTTTACCGTAGCCACCAAAGGAGAAGTTCCCCAACATTTCAAAAAAAGTTAGGTGAGTATCATCACCAACCTCATCGATGTCAGAGGTACGGATACAGGGCTGAATCGTCACAGTGTTAAGTGAACCAAAATCTTTTTGGGGGTTTTTTTGATTTGTGTAATACGGTTTAAACTGCTGCATCCCAGCGGTGGTAAAAAGGACCGACGGGTCATTCTCAGGCACCAGTGAAGCTGGAGGGATGATTTTATGACCTCGGGCTTCAAAAAACTTCAAAAATTTCTGCCTAATTTCGTTAGCGGTCATCCAAATTATCCTAGCAAAATTTGACTTAAATAAAAAGAAAGGGCGGCAAATCAAGTGATTCACCGCCCACGACCTTCGGCTGCCGCCAGTTGGTCGAGCAGGGGCTTGATATTAATTTCAAACCGACGACCTGATTTTAGACTAACAATCAAGCTTTGGTAAGGAGCCAGCCTTGACTGATCCTCTCTAATCTCAAGTTCTATCGGTGACCAAATTCCCCTCATCAATTCTTCTCGCATTAGCCAGCGCAGCTGTCTTACGGCAGCGACATGGTCGCGGTAAAAGTAGAGGTGAGGAACTTTCTGCTCCTGCCCCTTCTTTTTCTCCCAGTCGACGGCCACATACCACCGTGTCTGGAATTGATTCCAACCCGGCTCGGCCAAAAGTATGGCCTGTTTACCTTCCCACTTGATTTGAGCATTACACTTGGGGCATTCCCAGAAACCGGCCGAGTTGTAGTAGAGCCAGTAACTAACGGGGCAAAGAGGGCAGAGACCGTCGAAGATCATCTTCCTACTCCTTTTTTGATCGCTGGCTTCCACCGTCGTCTTGATCGGGGCAAAAAAGTGAAAGGTTTAACCGGGCCATCGTTACATTGCCGTCGAAAAACTCGGAATTCAAAGAGTCCCTCCCGTTTATCTGAATGGAGAGCGGAAATAATGCTAAAAGGACAGCGATAGGCCCGATGCTCTTTGCCATTTGTGTCGAGAATTGGTTCCTCTTTGGCCTCGTCGGCTCGCTGACCAAGCAAGGCCACAACTGCTCGACTGGTAAGAGTATTTTTAGTTTCTACAAACCATTGGCAAACTCGGCTCATGGCCAGGTCTCCTTAGTTAAAATGAACTCCTTCTCCCACCCTGCCACAGTTTTGCCAAAAAGAAAAGTGCCGGGGGAGGCTCTTACGAGCAGTCCCTCCGGCGGTTCGGACAATATGCTACTACGCATCGGCCTACCTTTGCGTGCAAGCATGTTACACCCTGGCTTTGTGTTTGTCAACTAGTTAATCACTCCCCCGCCGAGGCAAATCTCTTTGTCATATAACACGAGTGACTGCTCGGGCGTAACAGCGGTTTGAGGTTTAGCAAATTTAATTTTATTTGAATTTATTAACTTACAACTAACTAACTTTTGCCGGTAACGAAAGCGGCAAGAATATTTTTTGTTAATTTGAGGCTTCTTGCTTATCCAATTTACTTGCTTCAGTTTAATGGTTTCTGTCGTCGCCGTTTGAGCCGGGTTTTGACTAACGCGCAAAATATTTTTCTTAACAACCTTACCTACCACATAATGCGGCCCACTGTCCAACACCCGGTGTTGGACAGTAAAGCCGTGACGCTGGCCAATGGTATAGAACCAGACACCATCGTGCTCGCCTATTACCTTTCCTTTTTCGTCTACCACTTCCCCCTTTTTAACTTTAAGATACTTTCTTAGAAACTCCTGAAAATTAAATTTGCCAATGAAGCAGAGGCCTTGACTGTCTTTGCGTTTGGCATTGGGCAATCTAAACTTTTTAGCGAGTTGCCTCACTTTTGGTTTGGTCAAATTGCCAACTGGGAAGAGAATGTGAGGCAACTGCTCTTGTTTTAGATTCCACAAAAAATATGTCTGGTCTTTCTCGAGATCGTTTGAGGTTAGAAGTTTGAGGTTAGAAGTTTGAGCGTAATGTCCGGTGGCAACGTAATCAGCGCCAGCCTTTTTAGCCGCTCGGTAAAAAGCGCCAAACTTAACTTCACGATTGCAGACCACATCGGGGTTGGGGGTGCGGCCAGCTTTGTACTCCCGCAGCATGTAGTCAATCACTTCTTTTTTATAAACCCGAGAGAGGTCAAGAGTTTTAAAAGGTATTTTTAAATGGAGGGCCACTTTGATCGCTTCGCGCTGATCACCCCGCCACGAACACTCAATGCCTGGTGGGTTCCAGACTTTAATAAACACCCCGGTCACGTCGTAGCCAGCCTTTTTAAGCAACGTCGCCGAAGTGGCACTATCAACTCCGCCACTCAAACCAATCCAAACTTTCTTTTTCTTCACTCTCGTATTCTACACACACCACAAAAAAAGTCCCGCCTCTGGTAAGAAGCGGGGCATAATCTAGTTCTCTTCTCGAGTTGTAAGTCGAAGATAGGCACTCTCCATAACCAAGCTTGATCTGATGACTCGGTCAGTAAAGACTTTACCGTTGATGTGGTCAAACTCATGCTGAAAAATACGAGCCAAGAGGCCACTAAGCCGTCGCCGTACAAGCTTAGCCGAAAGGTCAAAGTATCTAACCTCCACCCAATCTGACCGTCTCACTTGACCAAACAGACCGGGGATGCTTAAACATCCTTCCCAGCTGGTATTGGTGCCCTTTGATCTTTTTATGATCTCTGGGTTGAGTAAAATAATGGGTGCTACTTGAGGAATGTTTGGGCGTCGTCGGGTCGGATGCGGAGCGATGATAAACATTCTCAACGAATCGTAAACTTGAGGAGCTGCCAGACCAATACCATCAGCATCAAGACAGGTGGCAACCATGTCCCAAGATAAAGGCATTAGGTCCATGAGCTGATGATCGTTAACCACAACAGTCTGGGCCTTTTTCCTCAAAACATCATCACCAAGTTGAGCAATTCTTAGCAAGTTGCTCACAGTATTTCCCTCCTAATCTATATTTTACAAACAGCTGATACTGATTGATTTATAACATAAATAACGTAAATAGCAAGCTCTCTAGCTGATTACAGTTCAATCAACTTTTGGTAGAGGGCAAAGGTGGTCCGAGCATCAGCGAGCGCCGTGTGAGCCTTACCGGCATCAAGGCCAAAATAATCAGCCAGGAGTGGTAAGGAAAAGCCGCGGACATTCTCGTCATGGAAGAGTTTAGCAAGAGCAAACGAGATGGTATCGATCTTGCCATAGTGCATCAGATTTTTGACTCCACTTTTTTTAAAAGCCGCCTCCAAAAATTGCCACTCAAAGACCAAGTTGTGGGCCACCAGGGTTGCCCCGACTGTTTTTTCTGCAAAAATCTTAAGGGCTGCCGGCAAGTCGAGGGCAAAGAGCCACTCGGCCTCATTGTAGCCATTGATCCGGAGCGCTTCCCCGTCGGCCGTTTCTAAATGCTCGGGCTTGATCTTGAGATCAAATTCTTCCACTACTTCCAGTTTAGGTCCCCGCCCAGCTTGCGGTACCTGACGCGCCATCACAGCGCCGATCTCAATAATCTCGTTACGCTCCGGACTAAAGCCCGTCGTCTCCAAATCAACAAAAGCTAAATTGTGTTTCCGCATTACTAATCTAAATACTTGGCCTTGTATTGCTTGTGCTGGGCAAAGTTGGCCGAGTAATGCATATTACCATTCAAATCCGACAAGTAAAACCAGTAGGAGGTGTTAGTCGGTTCAAGAGCGGCTTTGATGGCGGCAAGCCCGGGGTTGCCGATTGGCGCTGGTGGTAAACCCGGGTAGCGGTAGGTGTTGTAGGGCGAATCAATTCGCAAATCAGCCAAGGTCAGAGTAAAACTATTTTTGCCAATGATGTAGGGGAAGACGGCATCCACCTGGAGCGGCATCTTGGCCTTGATCCGCTTCCACAAAATGCCAGAAATAATTTTTTGATCGTTTACGGTATAAGCCTCCTTTTCCAAAATTGAAGCCATCGTCAGGACATCGTTTAAGCTCCGCCGCGACTCCGCCAGTTCTTTATTGAGCGGGGCAAAGTGCTGATAAAAATTATTCTCCATCGTGGCCACAATTTCCTCCTCACTCGTCCCTGGGTAAAAAAAGTAGGTGTCGGGGTAGAGGTAACCCTCATTAGGCAAAGCTAAGGTTAAAAACTTTTTATCATTAAAGCCGGTCAAATTATCTTTGAGGGAATCAGCCATCTCGCGAGCGCTGGTTCCTTCCAAAAAGGTAAAACGTACAGCCTTGAGATGGTAGTCACCCACGGCCACCCGATTAAAAATATTAAAAACACTAGCCGGCTTATCCATCAAGTAATAACCGGCCACTAATTGCCGACTTTGCCCCGTCACAACGCTAAGGGCTTTAAAGAGTGTGGGTTGTCGCACGATCCCCTGACTAGCCAAAAACTCGGCCGTCTGGCCAGCTGACCAACCGCTCTCAATGTGGATGATTTTGCCAGTGGGGAAGGCGGCTGGTGGCGCCAAAAATGTGATGTAGCCAACCAAAATAAAAACCGCTACGCAAACACCCATCAACCAACGCATAATTAATTTTTGATTTGGTAAATTATCCATGGATCAGCGGGGTAAGTTTGGCGGTGGTTCACCCCGTTTAGATTCAATCCGACCAAGGGTCGGGGTGGCCGCCACCGCCCCGGGGAAGTGGTAGATCGTCGCTAGCTCCTCGGTATTTAAAACAAAAAGTTTACCCGTGTAGGGTGGGTAAAAATATGCACGATGACGATAATTGTTAAAAAACATTTGCCGCAACCTAATAATCCGTTTGCCAAAAGGATCTTGCCACTTGTACTTAAAGCCGGTGGCCAAGCCAATTTTAAAACCATTAAGGTGGAGCGAGTTAAACTGCTTGACCGTGCCAATTAATCCGGCAATGTTGCCGGTGTTAAATTTATCTTCGTCGGCCAGATAAATAGCCCGGAAGCCGCAATCGAAGCCAAGCTTAGACAGGCTCCTCTCAACCGAGGCCACAATCTCCTTCTCACCCGGCGAGAGTGTTAGCTCGGCCGCCGAACTATCTTTGAGCTTTTTTAACTCGTCTCGCTTCATTAACTTTTTGACCAAGTCTTTGCCCTGGTCCTTCCAGCCCTCTTTTTTGAACCAAGCGCCTTTCTTTTTAAAGCGATCAGTCGAGGCTCGGATCAGGATCTGGACCCACATTTGCTCACCTGGACCGATCGAGCCTAGCAATTCTAAAACCGGCGTTAGCGGATCAATTTTAAACTCCTCTTTGGGGTCCCGATCCAAGCCATAATCAATATAAGTTTTGATTGGGTAGGCATCCTCCTTGGCCAAAACAAACTCGACTCCCCACAGTCCGCCTGGCTGATCAATGTTGACATAGTCCTCGACCTCCTGAATTTCTATCTCCGGATATTGCGAATAAATTTGGGTTTTTACCAATTTAGAAAAAAAAGCCTGGGTCCGAATAAAAAAGCGCACCTTACCACCGATAGAAACCATTTCTAGACTAAACCATGAGCGGACTCGGCCATCTAAATACCACTCCAAAAAATTACCATCCAAAGTTTGGTGGAGAGCACTGACCACCACTTCCATCGCTTGAGGTGATTTGTTGACCTCGCGGGGGATCTTGATCTCAAGCAAACGCCAATCTAAATCAGAAATGTAGCGCCGACGGATATAGTTTAGATACAAGCGAGAGGCCAACCAGAGGGCCAGCAGAGGGTACCATACCCACCAACTAAAAAATAGCCAATCTCGGGCAGAGTAAATCCCTTGATTAAGCAGATCAAGTACCCACATTATTAAAATTATACACTAGCCTTAGGCTGTCACAAAGCGTCCCTTGGAGTCTTCTTTGAAATATTTTTTATTTTGGAGGTTGACAATGATGGTATTAGTTTTGACGTAGCGTTTTTTGAGCACCTCTTTGACGATTTGATCCCGCGTCAGAGGGCCCTGTGACTTAAGAATGTCTTTGATCACATCCCGCACAACGCCCGGTTGGTAGCCCCATTCAGAAAGAGCGTAGAGCCCACGGCCCACTAGCACAAAGCGCTTATCTTTGATCAACTCGTTGTGGCAAGTGGCAGCATTGGCTGGTTTGCCAAAAGTAGTGCGGATTTTTTTAGCCACCTCGGAAAAATGGAGGGGCTTTTTTTCTTGCCGGAGGACGAGGTAGGCCCAATCGCGGATACCGCGCAAGCGGATACCCGGCGCCTCCTTTAAGCCCCACTCGCCGAGCGGATTTTTACCAATGACTTTGGATAGAGTCAGCCACTTTTTAGCCAAATTAGCCACATCGGGGTCACTGGTTACGCCTTTTAATTCTTTTAGAAAGCGGCTGATCAGCTCACTCTCGGAAATTAAATCTTCACTGGTAAAATTTTGGCATAATTGCCGGATTGATTTATGTACGCGCTCGGCCAAGTGCGGATCAGTTGTCCAACGATCATGGAACTCCTCATCCTCATTTAGTTTAGTAAAAGCATCAGAGAGAACCATCAAAAAGTGAACATGGTTTTGCTCACCCTTCTCACTCGTCACTGTTTCTAAAAATTCTTGCTCGTGAACAACGCCGCCATGGGCGTCAAGCATTTTTACCAGATCTTTAAGCGGCGCCATAATTTGGCCATAGTTGGGTGACTTTTTAATTTGCGCAATTGAGGTATTCTCAATCTGACGGACGCGCTCCCGGGTGATCTTGTAGGTGCCGCCGATCGCCTCTAGAGTATAGCGTTTATTGTCACCACCTAGGCCATAGCGACGAACCACGACCTCGCGATTACGCTCGGCCAAAATCCCGAGCAAGCGCTTGGTGATCTCTTTCGGTTTAAAGTTTAATTTATCCTTCATAACTATCCCTCATTTCTAGCATTAATTAATTAATAAGTCAATCCCAAGAAGCGTAATCAGCTATATAACAAAGTTGATAAGTCGATTATTAATATAAATAATCCGCTTGGGCTCGTTATTGCCTAGCCAGTCTTTGATCTTTTGCTCGCTCAAAACCCTTTGTTTTACTTGGTCTTCTGGCAGATCGGCTGGTAATTCCAATGTTAGTCTGGTTTTGCCATTGATTTGGACCACGAGCTTTATGGTCTCGTTTTTTATCAGTTTTTGGTCAGACGGCGGCCAGGACTCCTGGTGGATTGACTTTTTGTGGCCCAAATTAACCCACAACTCCTCCGTCAGATGGGGGGCAAATGGGGCCAGGAGCAAAAGCAGGGCTTCGTAGTGACTAACGGCTAGGGTCTCGTGCTTATCCAACTCATTGACCAAGATCATTAGCGCCGAGATGGCGGTGTTGAAGGCAAAGTTATCAATATCTTCACTAACTTTCTTTATTGTTCGATTTACTAAGCTATCTAATTTTCCAACCAGAGGCTGGTCCGCCTTTGGCGGAGAATTTTGAATTTTGAATTGTAAGCGCCAGACTCTTTCCAAAAATCGTCTCGGGCCAATAATGCTCTTAGTATCCCAATTAGCACTCTGCCCAAATTGGCCCATAAACATTTCGTATAAACGAAAAGTGTCGGCCCCATAGGTTTTAACAATGTCATCGGGGTTAACCACATTACCACCGCGCTTGCTCATCTTTTTACCATCGGCACCGTAGATCAACCCCTGATTTTTTAATTGCTGGAATGGTTCGGAGTAATTGACGACATCAATGTCTTGCAAAAACTTGTGCCAAAAGCGAGCATAGATTAGGTGACGCGTGGCGTGCTCGGTCCCACCCACATACATATCGACTGGTGACCAATAATCAATTAAGCCCCCAGCTTTTAGGTTATAGCTTTTAGTTTTTTGATTTCGCACAACATAAGCCAAATAATACCAAGAGGAGCCCGCCCATTGAGGCATGGTGTTAGTCTCGCGTTTGGCCGGACCGCGGCACTTAGGGCATTTGGTGTTGACCCATTTGGTAATGTCGGCGAGCGGTGATTCCCCGGTGCCACTCGGAGCATAACTCTTTACTTTAGGGAGCTCGACGGGCAGATCACTCTCTGGCACTGGCACTGTCCCACACTTAGCACAATGGATGATGGGGATCGGCTCACCCCAATAACGCTGGCGGGAAAAGACCCAATCGCGGAGCTTATACATCACTTTTTCTCGAGCCTCTCCACGATATTCCAATTCATCCACAATTTCTAAACGAGCATCCTCAGACAATAAACCATCAGCCCAAGGAAATTTTTTACTGTTAATCACCAGACCATCATCCATATACGGCAAGACCGTTTCCCCTTTTGGATTTTCAATAACCTGTTTTATTGGCAGATTATATTTTTTGGCAAATTCCCAGTCACGCCCATCATGCGCTGGCACGGCCATAATGGCGCCAGTGCCATAATCAGCCAAAACATAATCGGCCACAAATATTGGGATCTCCTCACCGCTTCCTGGATTAATCGCCTTTACACCCCCAAGCTCTACTCCCGTTTTTTCTTTACTCGCATCAGTTCGTTCAATCTCTGTTCGTTTGGCCGCTTGCGCTACATAATTTTTAACCTCAGTTTTATTTAGCAGTACATCATGCTTGGCATCAGTCGCTAGTGTGACCCAGGGATGCTCCGGCGCCAGCACCAAATAAGTTGCCCCAAACAAAGTGTCTGCTCTAGTTGTAAAAACTGTTAGGTGAGCTGGCTTGCCATCAGATCCACGTCGTGAGTTATCACCCGGATTTTTTTTGAAAATAAGATTAAAATCAATCTCGGCACCCTCGCTGCGGCCGATCCAGTTGCGTTGTGATTCCTTGATTGACTCAGGCCAATTTAGGCCAGCCAGATCTTGGAGCAGGCGGTCGGCATAGTTGGTAATCTTAAGCACCCACTGGCGCATGGGCCGCTTTTCCACCAGACTGTGGCAGCGCTCGCAACGACCATTTTCTAGATCCTCATTGGCTAAGCCGGTTTGGCAGGAGGGGCACCAGTTGATTGGTTCGTTAGATTGGTAAGCCAAGCCGTGTTTGAAAAGCTGCAAAAAGATCCACTGCGTCCAC
>CAZMXZ010000007.1:0-12759 GCA_964570405.1 uncultured Candidatus Saccharibacteria bacterium
TCCTGACCATTGCTCACGACTTGGCTGGCTACAGTTGGGGTGAGGCCGATAAGTTGCGCAAAGCGATGGGCAAAAAAATCCCCAAAGAGATGGCCGCCCAAAAAGAAAAGTTTATTGACGGTTGCCAAAAGGCCTCGGGCTGGAACCAAAAAAAATCGGAGGAGTTGTGGACCTGGATCGAGCCCTTTGCCGCTTACGGTTTTAACAAAGCGCACTCCGTCTCTTATGGTCTCGTCTCCTACCAAACGGCGTTTATGAAGGCCAACTACCCGGCCGAGTATATGACAGCCTGTCTCACGGCCGAGTCGGGCGACATCGATCATGTGGCCCTCTACATCGCCGAGTGTGCCCGACTCAAGATCCCCGTTTTACCGCCGGACCTTAACGAGAGTTTTGAAGACTTTACCGTCATTAAGGGTAGCCCCGATCGGATCCGCTTTGGGCTCTACAGTATCAAAAATATTGGGCGCGATATTGTAGAAGCGATTGTGGCCGAGCGCAAAAAGTCCGGCCCCTACATCTCCCTCCCTAACTTTTTGGAACGAGTGACGCACAAAAATTTAAACCGTAAATCGCTCGAATCATTAATTAAGGCCGGGGCCTTGGACAGCTTGGGTGAAGAGCGCGGGAAGCTCCTAGCCAACATTGATCTCCTCCTCGCTCATAATAAAGAGGCGGCCGGAACCACCAATGGTGCTTCTAGTCTATTTTCCATTATGACGGATCGCTCGAGTCTGCCAACCTTAAAATTAAAGGAGGCACCAGTCGCAACACTAACCGAGCGCTTAGCTTGGGAAAAGGAACTGCTTGGATTATATCTCTCGGGTCACCCTCTAGACCGCTTTAAAGATAAGATGGAAACTCATGGGAAAAATATTAAGGAACAAAAAGCGGGGCGGGTTGGTAGTCAAATTATGATGGTCGGTTTGCTCGAAGAAATTAAAAAAATCAGGACCAAGACTGGCAACTTTATGGCCTTTGGCCGCTTGAGCGATCTCTCCGACTCGATTGAAGTTGCCTTCTTTAATCAGGCCTACGAAGCGCACAAAGAAAAGTTAGAGGTCGGCAAGTGTCTCGTCCTCAAGGGCCGACTCTCCAACCGCAACGGCGAACTGTCGTTAGTCGCGGACGACGCCAAAGAGTTAGTGTAAACCCAGCACCACTTTTGATAAAAGTGGTGCTGGGTAAAAAGAAAAAGCCCGGCCAGTTTCCCAGCCGGGAGTTCAACGAGTACAAAACTATTTATGGCGAAGGGAAGGGGTAGAGTGGGCCAGCGGCAAGGCCTGGTCAAAATACTTTTGACGGCCAGCCTCGGCAAAACCAAGAAGTTGAAACAACTCGTGGGTGTCTTCAAACTCTTGTTTGGCCTTCATCCAGATCTGGCAGGCGATAGCGACCGCCTGAAAATTTCGAGATCTGAATTCGTTCTCGATATGCCTTTCCGCAGCGAGAATGTGGTCGGCCTTAACAATCAGGGCCTTATCGGCATTCGCCTGGAGTGAGCTCTCACTTAAGCCCGTAATAAGGTATGGGTAATTATCCTTGCCGAGAGCCCGCACGAACCGTTGGTAATAGACCATAAAATCGATCGCCGGTCGGATCAGTTTACTCCACCTTTTGCTGAACATGATGAAGCTTGTAGGCGGTAACAGGCAGAGAACAAGCAGACCTGATCCCAGAACAGGCCACCGGCCCTTACTGAGCTCGATAAAGAGGATCGCCGATCCGACTAACGCTCCGAAGAAAAATGAGATGATAAATGCTGGACTGATAACCCAGCACCAGCGTGAGGAAGATATTGGGTCAGTTCCAAACACCTTTCTCCATCGGTCGAGGAGGGTCGTATTTACCAACCCTCGTTTATTCAACTTCCTCAAGTGCCAGAAGTTGTACTGCGTATTTTGTTGAGACTCCGACATAGTCGTGTCTCCTTTCTTAAAGATCCGATCGGGAGGGTTCGGCCCTCATTCCGCCTGGATTTCGGCCCAAGCGAAACTTGTCCGATCGTGGCCCTATTGCTAAGGCTCCGGTCGGATTTTACCACACTGTTTATAAAAAAGTCAACTGTTCGACACTAGTGTTGAACGGCCTGCGGTAGCGAGGGTAACCCTCGCTACCGAAACCGTAATGGCGAACCGTCGCTGATTGCCGACGATACTAAAGAATTGATATAAGAAAAAAACCCAGCGAGAGACTCACTGGGGAATTTTTTATATCTGTGATTATGCTGGGCCTGATGGTTTTGAAGCATTAGCCAACATCTGGAGAGCCCAAAAATGTTGAATAATCTCTGTTGCTAGTTCTTGGATTGAGTGATAGTGCCCAGTTGAGACTGTGACTTCACCTTTCAGAATATCGTCAAGAACTTTAGCTACTCGTTTCCGCTGAAGGGTTAACAGCTTATCGACCAGCCAACCTTCTTTGGCAAATATTTCAAAGAGAAGTGGGTACAAACCAATGACGCCACTCGCGCCATCGCCACTCATCGTGCTCATCGGAACGCTAGCCCAATAACTGTGAAGAGAGCGGCAAGGACGTTCTGGGCAAGCTGTGGTAATGTCCCAGCCATGACCACCCATAAAGTTTTTCCACTCGTACCGGCCCCAGACGTGTTCAACTGCATATAATTCAATCATCGATGTGAGGCGAATAAAATGCCCCGGCGAACAGTCCTGCCATAAAGCAGTGGCATTTTCCGCCCAAACGAAAATGGCGTTTTGGCAAGTCAACTTGACATCAAGCAAATTTGCCAATCCCTGTTCGCGGCACGGCGGGCAATGGAGATAATGGCCAAGTGCCTCAATTTCTACTTTGGTCATATGTTTAGCATGTTTCCGTAGAGGGGTAACACGTAAAACAAGTTGCGCCTCACGGCAAGACAGTTTGGGTTCAGTCTTTTTTTGCGTATCAGTAGCCACTGGCTATCTCCTGGTCAAATTTTTAAAGTACTTTTGCTTTTCTTAGGCTAACAAACCGGGAAGAAAAAAGCCAGGGATTGCCGCCCCTGGCCTATTGCTCGATATTATCATGCCTCGAGCGGGGCGCAGTATATTTCTTTACCGAGGTAAGGCAACACTAACGGGCAATGAGGAATCGGAGTGGCAGACAAACAGCTCTGCCATTAACACCTTTGACCCCAGATGAATTCCGTTGGCACCAACCAGCGCGATCATCGGTCGAGAAGTGTATCTATCCTCTACTTGCTCTACTTGGACTTCCACTATCTGTAGGGACGAGGTGCCCAGTCGATCCTCTTTAACGACGTAGCCATACAATGGTTCGCCGTGTCGAAACCCATCGGCAGCCTGTAAGATACTACGGCGCATAAAGTTGTCGCCGTGAGTAATAATAGCCGTTGGTAAGATGCGATCCATTTGGGCAGAATCTTCCTTGGCCATTTTTACAAAACTGTGGTAAACCTCTCTACCCAAACAAAACAGTCCGACGAAGGCCAAAATAATGACTGTCGAGACACTACCTCTTCTCATTTTTCAACCTTTCTGTTGCTAGATTTCTGCTGGGTATTATAGCATATATAAGATACAAAAGTCAATGGTCTTAGGTGGCGTCAAATCTCTTTGGGAAATAGAGGTTTTTTGGTATCATAAGAAAAATGGCAAAAGAAGTTGACCTAGAAAAATTGCGGCACTCACTCGCCCATTTACTGGCGGCGGCGGTGCTCGAGATTTGGCCCGAGATCCGGCCCACGATTGGGCCGGCGATTGATAATGGTTTTTACTATGACTTTGATTTTGGTGATAAAAAAATCACTGACGCTGACCTAGCCAAAATCGAAAAGGGAATGAAGAAGCTCCTTCCTTCTTGGCACGATTTTAAAAAAATTGACGTCACCGCCGAGGAAGCAGAAAAGATTTTTGCCGCCAATACTTATAAATTAGAACTAATTAAGGAATTGGCGGAGAAAGGAGAAAATATCACACTTTATTATTCTGGTCCAGAAAAAAACTTTCCGGGTAAGAACGAACTCCTAACAACTAAAACCTATAACCTAAAACCTGGGTTCTTAGATTTGTGCCGCGGTGGGCATGTTGAAGATATGCAAAAGTTGGAAGATGGAAGTTGGAAGTTAGATAGAATTGCTGGCGCCTACTGGCGTGGTGACGAGAAGAATAAGATGCTGACCCGCATCTACGGGCTCGCTTTTGGGAGCAAAAAAGAACTGGCCGATTATTTAGCGCTCCGAGAAGAGGCGGAAAAAAGAGATCACAAAAAATTGGGTAAAGAATTAGATTTGTTTGTTTTTTCTGACTTGGTTGGATCGGGTCTCCCCCTCTGGACCCCCAAGGGTACCTTGATCCGCAACCTGCTCGATAATTATGTTTGGGAATTGCGCGAGCGCGCTGGTTACCAGCTAGTCGACATTCCCCACCTAGCCAAAAAAGAATTATATGAAACCAGTGGTCACTGGCAGAAGTTTGAAAATGAGTTATTTAAAATTACTACCCGCGAGGGTCACACTTTTGCCCTCAAGCCGATGAACTGCCCGCACCATACCCAAATTTATGCCCGCCGCCAGTGGAGCTACCGGGAATTGCCCCAGCGCTATGCCACCACCACCAAGGTCTACCGCGACGAGCAGTCGGGCGAACTCTCGGGTCTGGCCCGGGTCCGAGCTATTACCCAAGATGATGCTCACGTTTTTTGCCGCTACGATCAGGCCGATGGGGAAGTAAAAAAGATTTGGCAGATCATTAAAGATTTTTATGGCACCTTCAATATGCCAATCCATGAGGTCCGCCTCTCCCTCCACGATCCTAAAGAACCGGAAAAATATTTGGGCAGTCCCGAAGTTTGGAAAAAAGCCGAAGAAAACTTAAGACAAATTGCTAAAACCGAAAAGACAAAGTTTGTAGAAAAAGTTGGCGAAGCCGCTTTTTATGGACCGAAAGTCGACTTTATGGTCCGCGACTCAATTGGCCGAGAGTGGCAGGTGGCGACCATCCAGCTCGATATGAATATGCCGGAGCGGTTTGACCTTTTTTGCATTAACGAGGCCGGCGAGCATGAGCGGATCGTCATGATCCACTGCGCTATCATGGGCTCGATTGAACGCTTTATGGTCCCCTTGATCGAGCACTATGCTGGTGCCTTCCCCACCTGGCTCTCGCCCGTCCAAGTTATCGTTATCCCCATTAGCGATAAGCAAAAAGATTATGCCGCCGGTGTGGCAACAGAATTAAAAACCGCTAGTGTGCGAGTAGAAGTAGATGATAGTAACGAAACGCTGGGTAAGAGACTGCGCACTGCTAAACTCCAAAAAATACCCTATATCATCATCGTCGGTGAGATGGAAGTAAAAAGTAACAAGATAAAAGTAGAGAAGAGACAAAGTGACGAGGGCCAAGTATCAAGTAGCAAGGAATTTATCACTCAAATTACAAAAGAAATTAGAGACAGAAAGTAAAAAAGAGCTGGACCCCAGAGATAGGCCCAGCAAAAACATTGAGTGGCTAGTTGGCAACCAATGGCTGATCGAGAATGGCCCGGAATCCCGTGTCAAGAAACTTTTCTTCCCAACCAGCGCCGTTGCGGCTTAGGCGGAAGACCAGATGCTGCTCGCCCACAAAACTCTGAGGCTCATAGATGTGCCCAGGAATTGTCTTAGCAATTGTTACCTGGCTGATTAGCTTATCTTGATCCTCTCGACAGACCAAGCGGGCAGCATTGATCACTGCGTAGGCCTCTTTGTCTACGCAGACCAGCCATTTTTCTGCCCCTTCGGCCCGATCAGTTGGGGTCGCCTGAACAATATACATATTGTTAACCTCCTTTTGGCAAAGTCCAAATTTTGTCTCTAGAAAGTGGACGATTTGCCTGACCCAATCTTACAGACCTAAACGTCCAAATTGGCCATTTTGGCGTGGGTCGATCATATTTTTTTAGAAAATAAAAAACCGATCTACTATCTGCAGATCGGCTAAGTGATTGCCTTGTCAAGCGCTTTTTTGTAAGCGTGTCCGTGCCTTAAGACAAACGCGCACATTGAGCGTGTACCGTAATCGACGATTCTGATGCCTTCCGCCGAATAACAGAAGTTCCTCGGCTTAAAGGCGTGGCAATCCTTATAGACGTCCTGGCCACCGATATCGTAGGCACAATCCCAAATTGGGTCCCACGTTTTGCTTGAGCAGATTTTGCCCAATCTTTGGATGCTAAAAAATCCGCAAGAAAAGATCGTCGGTTGCAGGAGATTGTGGTGAGTCGTCCTCCACAATCGTCTTTCCAGATGGTTGGCATAAAAACCACCAAACAATTCCCAGCCAAATGTTAACGGGGCATCCGGCTGCCAATATTCTCTGTCAACCAACAGGTGGCGAGCTTTTGGATTTGTGATCGTATGCCAAAAAAACCGCAAAAAGGCAAACAGTTTTATTCGAGCAATCTTGATGACCACCCGGAACATCGGCACAATGATCACAACCCGTGTCCGACCAGAGTCTATTTCAAACAATCGGGGCACTTATGCCACCTCCTTTCTGCTTATATTACTGCCACACTTTTTGTCCTAGGTCAACTTACTTCCGAGGTCCACGCTATTTGTGAGCGGGGCGATCAGGACCCAGCCCTCACCACTGTTATTTTTGAAACCAAGGGTTAAAACTTCGGAGGTAAAATCCGCCACTCGTTTGGGTGGGAAGTTAACAACGCCGCAAACTAATTGATTTAGTAATTCCTCTTTAGTGTGTGCACCCACCGCCTGGACACTGGAGGATTTGATACCGATCTCGGGTCCAAAATCAATTTTTAATTTGTAGGCCGGCTTTTTGGCCTCTGGAAAATCAGTTATCTCAAGCACTCTCCCGACCCTGATATCTATCTTCTCAAAATCTTCGTAATTAATTTGGGACATAAGTTATGATCGCGGCATATATTTAAATTCTAATTTCAATCGATCAGGATCTTCAAAATAAACTGAATAGTAGCCCTTTTTATACTCTGGGTATTCTTTTGGCCCACCATAAAGCACGGGGATTTTATTCGGGGTTAGAAAGTTTCTAAATAGTTCATCTACTTCATCTTTTGTTTCTAACTCAAAACAAACGTGATTAACTCCCACACGCTTACGGTGATAGCCATCTGCTTTATATTTATCCTCCACCTCCTCAATCCAAAAACCACAGGGGCTCTGGCCCCAACCGGCATAATTTTTTTCTTCATCTAATTTTTTAAAACCTACGAAATTAAAGAGTTTACTGTAAAAGTCTCTAGATTTTTTAAAATCACTAACATTTACGGAAATATGATCTAAACTTCGAACTCTCATAAAACTCTAGATATCCAAGTTGGCCATTTTGGCGTGCGTCTGTATAAATATTTTTCTGGGTTCCACTTCCGCGCCCATTAGAATAGAGAAAGTTTTGTCGGCCTCGGCAGCGGCGGCAATGTTGACCTGTTTGAGCACACGTCGCTCGGGGTCCATCGTTGTTTCCCACAACTCCTCTGGGTTCATTTCACCTAGACCTTTATAACGCTGGATATTTATTTTAGCTGGTTTAGCTTGTTTAGTTTTACTAGCTTCGTTAGCTTCATCAGATTCTGGTTCATCCTCAACAGTCATCGCCACTTCCCCACCTAACTCCTTCACCGCCCTATCACGCTCCTCATCAGAATAAGCGTAGCGGATCTCCTTCCCCTTTTTTAATTTAAAAAGCGGTGGTTGAGCAATGTAAATATAACCGGCTTCGATCAAGGCCCGATAGTAACGATAAAAAAGGGTCAGGAGGAGCGTTCGGATGTGGGCCCCATCAACGTCAGCATCGGTGGCAATAATAATTTTGTGGTAACGGAGTTTGCTTGGATCCATCGCCTCGCCAATCCCCACCCCCATGGCAATGATCAGGGCCTTGATTTCGGCAAAAGCGAGCATCTTGTCGAGCCGGGCTCGCTCGACATTTAAAATTTTACCTTTCAGTGGCAAAATCGCTTGAGTCCGACGATCCCGGCCCTGTTTGCTTGAGCCACCAGCCGAGTCACCCTCCACAATAAAGAGCTCCGACTCTTCGGCCGACTTGGTTTGGCAATCAGCTAATTTGCCCGGTAGGGCCATCCCCTCCAGAGCCCCCTTCCGGAGGACCGAGTCCTTAGCCGCTTTAGCCGCCTTGCGCGCGCGCAGAGCGAGCATAACTTTGCCAATGATGGACTTGGCCTCATCGGGATTCTCTTCCAAAAAGGCCGCAAAGGTCTCGCCAAACACGCTCTCGGTGGCGCTCCGCGCTTCCACACTCCCGAGCTTGGCCTTGGTCTGCCCCTCAAATTGCGGGTTTCGGAGCTTGACAGAAATCACCGTCACCAACCCCTCCCGGACGTCATCGCCAGTAAAAGCGCCATCGGCCTCTTTAGCTAAATTGTTTTTCTTAGCATAGTCATTGAGAGTCCTGGTGAGCGCCGTCCGGAAGCCCGTGACGTGCATCCCCCCTTCCGGCGTGATCGTATTGTTGGTGTAGGCAATTTCTTTAGTTTCAATCTCGTCAACATATTGGAGAGCGACTTCGACCATCACACCCTCAGCTTCTTTTTCAACATAAAAAACATCTTTGTGAATGACTTTTTTGCCTTGATTATAAAATTTGATGAGCGAGCGCAGACCACCCTCAAAATAAAAGGTGTGGGAGGGTAATGGTAACTTAAGCTCAGAGAGAAAAAAGACTTTTTCGGGATCAAACTTACTTTTATAGTCCCGAGCATCAATGACTCGGACTCGTAAACCCTTGACCAGGTAAGCCTGGCCGCGCAAATGATTGACAATTCGTTCCCAATCAAAATGGATGTCAGAAAAAATCTTTGGGTCCGGTTTAAAAGTAATGATCGTACCGTGCTGGTCTGAACTACCAACTTTTTTGACCGTCCCCTCTTTGACACCCCGAACATATTCTTGAGCATACTGGCCGCCATCACGATGGACAACCGCTTGCAGCCCCTCCGAGAGAGCATTAACCACCGAGGCGCCCACCCCATGGAGTCCACCAGAAATTTTGTAGCCCTCATTTTCAAACTTGCCACCGGCGTGGAGGGTGGTCATAACCGTTTCGAGAGCCGAGACTTTTGTTTTTTTGTGGATATCGACGGGGATGCCGCGACCGTTATCGGCCACTCGCACCATCTCCCCGGGCAGGAGTGCCACCTCGATCTCGCTACAGTAGCCATTCATCGCCTCGTCCCGAGCATTATCAAAAATCTCAACCACCAGATGATGGAGGCCGTCGGGACCGGTCGAACCAATATACATCCCGGGCCGCTTGCGGACCGGTTCTAGACCCTCCAAAACAATGATGTCTTCGGCTCCGTACTCTACTGTTTTAGCCATAATTTACAGACTTATTCTAACATTTTTGACCCCTTCCCACAAGCCACTTTCCCCTATTGACAAGGTAAGTCAGAGGTGCTATATTACAGCCAGAACCTTGAGTTAAATTTTTTTTCGGAGGTCTCCAAATATGGAGAAAAGCATAACGAACGGGCCGGCGATTAGCATAATTGTCGTCCAGTTTTCATTTAGCAACCCGAGGGTTATTCCACCCCATCTGCCAGACAAGGCGATGGAAACACGCCACCAGCAAGTGGCGCGAAAGGACAATCCGACCGGGGTGCAGTATCTGCCATCGACGCAGAATGTCGATGTCAGTACACTGCTTGATGAAATGCACCGACTCGGCTATGTACTCATTGACGCTTTTCATCAAGAGCGTCCCAACAAAACGGCTGGTGCTCGTCGCTACTGCGAGAAAGAGACCTACCATACCTGCCGCTTCGACTTCTGTCACGGGACGCAAGCACAATTGACAGTTCAGCAGGCCATTTGCCTGCCTGACTGGGAGAGCGATCTCCTCAAGCTGTGCCAGGACGCTCGGTGGCAAGTACGCGCGTTTGTCAATCCGCTCTATGCCAATCACGAACCGGTTGAGGGCAAGAAATCGGTCTCGATCAATCTCGAATCGCGGCGACCGATCAGCGGGAGCAGTAAGGCAGATTTCAAATTGACCACAATCGATGGTCAGTTGGAACTCGCCAAGACCAGCGAATCTCCTCTGCCCGCTCCAGTGATCCAGCAAGCGGCACCGGTCTACCATGACTCGGCGCCTCTCAAGCACAATCCTTTTTCGCAGCTCGGCCAAGCAGCCAGCTAAAGGCGAAACAGTTCCTCGCTCGGGAGAGCTATCTCCCGAGCGTTTTTTTTAAAAAGATGCTAAATTGAAACTATCTTATGAATATTATCATTACCTCCGCTGACGAGGAGCAGCTGCGGCAAAAACTGGCACATCGGACCGATGCTGAAGCCAGGCGAATTGATCGTTACCTCGCTCTGCCCGACCTCTCGCGGACGCCGGGTAGCCCGATTGCCGAACTGGCTAAGCGGATTGTCGCCCTGCCCGAATTTAAAAATTTTGATCTGATCGAGACGCCCGAGATCGTCCCCACTGAGATTACTTTTGATCTCTTTGGCTTTGCCCCTGATCATCCAGCCCGGAGTAAGTCTGACACTTACTATGTCGACGAGCAGAATATTTTGCGGACCCACACCACCATCATGTGGTATTACTATTTGATCCAACCAGAAATTAAAGACCGAATGAGGAGAGGCGAAACAGTCGGCGCCCTATCTTTTGGCAAGGTCTATCGTAAGGACGAAATTGACCGTAAGCACATGAACGTCTTCCACCAGATTGATGGCTGGCTACTGACCCCAAAATCTAAAGAAGTAATCGGCCAGGCCGAACTTGAGCACGTCTTAGCCAGTATTGCCCAAGCAATTTTTGGACCTCAAATAGGGTACCGTTTTAACCCCGACACTTTCCCCTACACGGATCCAAGTGTGGAGATGGAAATTAAGATTGGTGACCGCTGGGTGGAGGTATTGGGCGCCGGCGTAGTCCGCGGCAGCGTTTTAAAATTACTTGGAGTTGATCCTGACGTTTACAACGGCTGGGCTTTTGGCTTTGGGCTGGAACGCTTGGCCATCCTCTCAATGGATCTGCCCGACATTCGTCTCCTCTGGTCAAGTGACCCGCGAGTTATCCGTCAACTCAACTTGGGTCAGAAGTATAAAGAAGTCTCCAAATACCCAGCGATCATCCGCGACATCTCGTTTGTGGTACCAAACACCTTTGTGCCTAATAATTATTTTGATCTGATTCGCGATATTGGCGGTGACTTGATCGAGGAGGTGGCTCTAATTGATGAGTATAAAGACGGGGCCAAGTTTGGGGAAGATAAAAAGAGTTATACCTACCGGATCACCTACCGCTCAATCGAGCGAACACTAACCAACGACGAAATCGAGCCACTGCAAAAAAAGATTGAGGCCGAGACCGCAACACAGTTTGGGGCGGCCATTCGCTAGTAAAAATTACTGAGCCAGCAGAGGGATTCGAACCCACGACCTGCTGTTTACAAAACAGCTGCTCTACCAACTGAGCTATGCTGGCCTATCATCGTTTTTATTTTTTTCTTGATGATCTTTGATCTCTTGCAAAAATTCCGAGACCGACTGACCGGGCGTGATCGGCGGCCGCCCCTGGACCGAGCTAATAACGCGGGCAAAACGCTTTTCGATTTTGTGCACGCCGAGGCGGAGCAAATTGAGCCCGCGATGAGCCAGCTTAAGAACTTGGTATGAGACTTGTCTCCAAATGAGGAGACCTAGATGTTTGGCCGCAATTTTAATCGTTGCCCAGTGGAAGTTAAAGCGCGCTTCCATGGTGGGCAAGTGAGCAACGGCCACCTCGCCTCGCCGAATCAAAATAATTCGCCGCCATAAAATACCCAAACTAAGCGAGAGAGCAATTAAAGCAATAAAAAAAAGACTGACGATCATAGCGCTAAACGTTCAAACTTAATGAGCTCAACCCGCTCACCCAATTTTTGAACGTGATTTTTTATTAACTGATCAATCGTTAGCGTCCCATCTTTAATAAACGGCTCGGCCATTAAAGCCGCTTTATCGGCTGGGTTAGTGGCGGCAATCTGCATGGCCAAATCCTCGGCTAATTGTTTAAAGTCAGCGGTCTTGGCCACAAAATCTGTCTCGCACTGAAGCGCCACCAAGGTACCCAGGCGACCATCACTGTGGACATAGGCGCGGACCACCCCAGCGGCCAAATTGCGAGCCGATTTTTTTTGGGCAATATCGGCTCCCGCCAATTGGAGAATGGCCAAGGCTTTGGCAGTATCGCCACCGGCCTCAGTTAGCGCTTTTTTGCACTGGGCAATTGAGATGCCGGTCCGGTCACGTAATTCTTTGATCTGATCAATGGTAACAACCATAATTTAAAACTAAGCTGTTACCTCACTTACCTTAGTCTCTTCGGCCTTGGCGGCGGCCGCCTCGGCAAAAAGTTTCTGACCAGCGGCGTAAGCTTTGACCAGATCTGTCAGCAAAAAATTAATACTCGGGCGAGAAGTATCGTTAACCACAATCGGGTAATCAATCTCCCGCAAATCAGAATCGGAGTTAGCCAAAGCGATTACTGGTACGCCAACTTTTTTGGCCTCGGCCACGGCAATTGCTTCGCTACCAGGATCAACCACTAAAAGGGCACCAGGCTTTTCCACCACCTTAACTAGACTCCCAAAATAGCGTTCTAAACTTTCTAACTCTTTTAACATCCGGCCCTGCTCCTTTTTACTGTGTTGGCTGAGACCATTCGTCTCCCGCTCGGTCCGGAGAGCGGCTAAGCGGGCCAGGCGCTTTTTGACTTGGCCAAAATTGGTTAAGGTGCCACCAATCCAACGGACGGCCAC
>CAZMXZ010000008.1:0-12192 GCA_964570405.1 uncultured Candidatus Saccharibacteria bacterium
CTTTTTGTCTGTGCAAAGTTTTCAAGATGGACCTTGGCGCCATCGAAAAGTTTGATGGTAAAAAATCTGGTACGGGAAGCCTGGAATTTACTAAGACTGTGCCGAATGAATGGGCTGAAATTAGGCTTGTCATGACGAAGCCTTTTCCCGCAGATAATATAATTACCTACAAATTGACTGGCAATAAAAATTATTGCTACTTACCCTACGGGCCAATTTTGAAAAATTATGATCCTGATCTACTCAAATTTTTGCGTCATAATTTAAAAAAAATAGCAGGAGAGGAGAAGGCAGTTTTTATTCGCCTCGATTTTACTCCCCCACCAAATCAAAACGAAAAAAAATTGTTGGCCAAAATATTTTCGCCCACTTGGCTTGCCTCCACCTGGGGCGCCATATTCCAACCCCGGACCGATTGGGCTCTCAACTTAGCCAAAAGTGATGAAGAGCTACTCCGAGAGATGAAGAAGGATGCTCGCTACTCGATCCACGCCGCTCTGCGCCGAGGAGCCGCGGCCGAGATTGTTCGGAACAACTTCCCCAGTCAGTTTGAAATTTTTTATGATTTACTCAAGATAACCGAGCGGCGAGACAAATTTAGCCTCCATCCAAAAAGTTATTACCAAACAGTGGTGGGCGAGTTGCATCGCGCTCTGCCCTCCTTTTTTGTGGTGGTTAAGGGGCGAGACAAAATTTTAGTCATCAACTTGGTGATCGTTTATGGCGCCGAGGCCTACCACATTTTTGGGGGCTCAAGCGACGAGAACCGCGATCTCTTCCCCTCCTACTTAGCCACTTGGGCTGGAATTATCGAGGCTAAGCGGCTTGGTTGCCAAACATATAACTTTGGTGGAGTTACCGAGGGGCAAGGGAGTCGTTGGGCTGGGGTGGCTTTTTTTAAACAAAAGTTTGGCGGCGAGTTAAAGGAGCACAGTCCGTTATATGATCTGATAGTAAATCCTTTTTGGTACCTCTTGTATAATCTGCGGAAAACAGTTAAGTTTTGGTAGCCATGCTAAAAACACAGCTCAAAAAAATAATTCCCAATTCTATTTTTGTTATTTACTACTGGCTCATTGCTTATGTGGCGGCTATTTATTATGGTCTGCCAGCCAAAAAATTAATCATTATTGGTGTGACGGGCACCAAGGGCAAGACCTCCACTGCCAACTTTGTTTGGTCGGTCCTAACTGATGGCGGCTACAAGGTGGGGATGGTAACGACGGCCAACATCCGGATTGGTCATGTTGAACGACTCAACCCTTACCACATGACGATGCCGGGTCGTTTTACACTCCAAAAAATCTTGGACGAGATGGTTAGCGCTGGCTGCCGCTACGCGGTGGTCGAGGTAACGTCGGAGGGGATCAAGCAATATCGTCACCTCGGTCTCTACCCCGATGTGGCCATTTTTACCAGTTTGTGGCCAGAGCATTTACCAAGCCACGGCAGTTTTGAGAATTATCGTGCCGCTAAGGGTCAACTTTTTCACCTCCTGTCGAGTCATCACAAAGTCATCCTTGGTGAGCGGGTGCCCAAAGTGATTGTGGCTAATCATGATAGCGAGCACAAAGATTATTTTTTAAACTTTACGGCCGATAAAAAAATTACGTTTGGTTTTGGGGATGGAGCCGATTACCAAGCAAGTAAAATAAAGGAGGTACCAGATGGCGTGACCTTTACCGTCGGCACCCAAGATTTTAAGATTGGCTTAGTCGGGCAGTTTAATGTTTATAACGCCTTGCCGGCAATCGTGCTGGGCTACTGGGCTGGCCTTGAGCCAGATTTAATTAAAAAAGGTTTAGCTGGTTTGATTACCATCCCCGGCCGGATGGAATTAATTAATGAGAGCCAAAATTTTGAAGTCTATGTGGACTACGCTCACGAGCGGCAAAGCTTGACCAATGTTTTAACATCGGCTCAAAATCGAAAAGCTCAAGGAGCGCGGGTGATTGTGCTCCTTGGGGCTGAGGGTGGGGGGCGCGATAAAACCAAGCGTCCGGCTATGGGGGAAGTGGCGGCCCACCTGGCCGATTATGTGGTGGTCAGTAATGTGGACCCCTACTACGATGATCCGGGGCCAATCTTGGAAGATATTGCGGAGGCGGCCGAAGTGTTTGGCAAAATTAGAGACGAAAATTTGCTCGTTATTGAAGATCGCCGCGAGGGGATCAGAGCGGCTCTCAAACTAGCCCAGCCGGGCGACATCGTCATCATCACTGGCAAAGGCGCCGAGCAGTCGATTATCATCGGCGGCGTCTCTTCCCCTTGGGACGACCGCGTCGTCGTCCGCGATGAGCTCCAAAAAATTCTGGTTGCTTAATTATTTACTGGTGTGGAGGTAGAGGTAGGTGTCCTCGAGGGCTTTGACGGCATCGCCGGCGGCGATGTTGTTTTGATGGTAGAGGGCGTCACTGCAATCGCCGGCCGCCCAAATGCCGGCCACACTGGTGCGCTGGTTTTTGGGATCGGTAATGATGGCGCCGTATTGGTTAAGATCAACTAGACCCTTAACGCAGTCAGTGTTTGGGATAAAGCCGATCTCGGCAAAGATGCCTTTAACGGGCAGGCTCACCACCTCACCAGTGGTTTTGTTTTTATATGTTAGACCAGTCACAAATTTATCGCCCTCAATTGAGAGGAGTTGGGCATTTAAGACCGGGGTGACCTTAGGATCTTGCAAAACCTTCTCGACCGTTTGGGGATCGGCCTTAAACTCCGGATTTTTGTGGAGGAGAGTAATGTGTTTGGTGTAGGCACTTAGTTGGGCCACCGTTTCAAAGCCGGCATTACCACCGCCAATAACGGCCACATCAGTACCAGAAAAAAGTGGTCCGTCACAACTGGCGCAGTAGGTAATACCTTTTTGATCAAATTCTTTGGCTCCCGGCACTTCTAGTTTACGTCGTCGGCCGCCGAGCGAGAGCAAAACGGCCCGGGCCTCCTGAGTAGTACCATCTTGGCTCGAGACTAAAAAGTTATTTTCCTTCTTTTCGACTTTTGTCACCCAGACGCCGTCAACAATATTTAAATACTCGCCCTTATAACTCTCTAAGTGGTCGCGCAACTTTTGGGCCAGGTCGAGACCCATGATCGACTTTTCGCCCACCCAGTTCTCGATCTGGGGGGAAATAGAAGATTGGCCACCCCAATCGGCGGTTAAAAAAACCGTTCGCAAATGTTTACGGGCGGCATAAATACCGGCGGCAATACCAGCTGGTCCGCCACCAACGATGGCTAGATCAAAAATCATTACTCTATTTTACCTTATTTTATTTTTTATTGCGTCGGAGGAAGGCGGGGATAGAGCTCCAGTCGTCACTCTCCTTTTCGTCCTTATCTTTGTCTTTGGCATCTTTAGCCAGTTCTTTGATTAAATCATTACCGCCATCGTTGTTGCCCGAGAGGCGAGTCTTGATGATGATCGAGCTCGGGATCGGCTTTTCCTCTTTTTCTTTAACTTCCTCTTTGCGGTCAAAACCAAATAGGCCGGTTGAGCGCTTGGCTGGACCCTCGGGGAAGCCGGAGGCAATCACCGTCACTTGGATCTCGTTCTTTTTTAACTTGTCGTCATAAATGGCGCCAAAGATGACCTTGGCCTCTGGGTCAATTGAGTCGGTCACCACCTTGGCGGCGTCTTGGATCTCAAACATCGTCATGTCTGGACCACCAGCAATGGTAAAGAGCACACCCTTAGCCCCGTCAATCGACATATCTAAGAGGGGAGAATTAATAGCCGCTTTGGCCGCTTCGACGGCTCGATTTTCGCCCGAACCATGGCCAATGCCCATCAGGGCTGAGCCGGCATTTTGCATGACGGCCCGGATATCGGCAAAGTCAACGTTGATCACGCCGGGCATGGTGATGATGTTAGAAATACCTTCCACCGCCTGGCGTAAAATGTCATCACAGAGTCCAAAGGCCGAAACAACTGTTGTCTCTTTGCTAATAACACCAAGTAAGCGATCATTCGGGATGACGATGATGGCATCGACTTGCTTTTTTAGTTCTTCCAAACCGCGGTCGGCAATTTGCGAGCGTTGCTTCCCTTCAAAAAAGAATGGCTTAGTAACGACAGCCACCGTTAGTGCTCCTTGCTCTTTAGCAATCTTGGCAATGACTGGAGCCGAGCCGGTACCAGTACCACCACCCAGTCCACAGGTGATAAAAATCATGTCGGCCCCGCGGATAGCGTTTTGGGCATCCTCAATACTTTCTTCCGCCGCTCGTTTGCCAAACTCGGGATCCATACCAGTACCCAAACCTTTAGTCAGGTTTTTACCAATATGAACTTTTTTGTTGGCCAGAGATTTGTGGAGATGTTGGGCGTCGGTGTTCATAGCAATAAACTCCACCCCTTTGACCTTGGAGCTGACCATGTGGTCCACGGCATTACTACCGCCACCCCCAGTGCCAACTACCTTGATCCGGGCAAATGTCTCTATTTCTGGCTCGATTTTTCCCATAATTTTGAAAAATTAATGACTAAGTCGTGCTTAATACTAGCAGACTGTTTCAGTCGGTCAAGTCCTCTAAAATTGTCTAGGGGATGAGCTCGGAGAGCCAAGCCAGGAGGCTCTTACTCGTGTGTTTGACAAAATTTGAACCAAGCGATTCCTCGGCCACTGACGCATCAGCGCCAAAGAGGCACAGGCCATAAGCCACCGACCAAGTGGCGTCAACTGATTTGAGTTTGGGCTCACTACCCAAGCGGGCCGGCAAGCGAAAATAATCTTTGGCCAAAACTTCAATGTGAGAGAGATTGGAACCGCCACCGGTGATGACGATGCCGGCCGGCAGGAGTCCACTGCGACCAATTTTTTTTAAATGAGCCTCGACTAGTTCAAAAATATCGGACAGACGAGCGGCGATGATCTCATCCAACTTTTTCCGTTTGGTCGTTGGATCATGCTCGCCGCGCTTTAGGCGCTCGGCATCCTCGAGTGGGATTTTAAAACCGAGGGCAATGTCGTTGGTGATGTCGGTCGAGCCGATGGGGAAGACTTTGAGCGCTAGCGGCAAGCCTTCCTCAAAAACAACAATTGAAGTGGTATGTGAACCAATGTTAACTAGCACACAACCAACCGCCTTTTGCTGTTTAGAGAGCACAACGAGCGCCGCCACCAGCGGAGCGGCTACCACATCCTCCACCTTAGCTCCGGCGGCCTCCACCACCGCAATCAAATCTTTAAGATGCTGCTGGGCCGTCAATACAAAGAGTACTCGGGCCTCCAACTTATTGCCCTTGAGCCCCTCCGGCCGGCCCAAAATGCGTTCACCGTCTAATTTAAAACTGATCGGGATGCGGTGGAGAATATATTTATTGGCCATCTCGGGCAGAGCCTTTTCGCTCTCGGTCACAGCTCGCTCTATGTCACGTGCTCCGATCTCCCCGGTGCCACTGACAATGGCTATCCCACCCTCGGCCAAACGCGATTCGAGCGTAACACCACCCAAGCCCAGCCAAACCCGGCGGATCTTGGTGCCGGCTGCCTTCTCGGCCTCGAGTAGAGCCTCTTGCACCGTCTCGACCGCCTCGTCAAAGTTAATAACATACCCACGGCGCAAGCCGCGAGTACTTTTTTTAATTAGAGCGACGACCTCGGGTGGCTTTTTCCCGCTGCCGGGACGACAAACGGCTAACCGCAGCGTGGCGGTGCCCAAATCGAGACCGGTGATGAGCAAGCGAGCCATATTTTTTTTGGTACCAAGCTAAAATTTTTTGTTCGGCACTATTCATTTTACTACCATGACGGTGCCCTTTCAAATGGAGTAGTCCGTGGATAAATAAGTAGGGTAAAGAAAAACCCGCCGCTTTGGCTTGCGTCGGGTCAATAAAAATCTCTCCCAGTTTTGGATCGAGCGGATAGGCCAGGACGGTTTTGCCGGTACCGGCCCAAACTAAACTAATCTCAAAATGCTCGCCCAAAATTTTTTGAGCCAGCTTATCAGCGCCTGGTAGATTCGGGCGCCGCTTAACGAGACTTTTTATCGCGAGCATCGGGCAGTTTACCGAGTTTTTTTAGATGTTCAATTTCACTCCGTTTGGCTAATCGTTTGAGGGCAGAGGTCTTTTTGCGCAGGGGTGAGGCCGGACGGGTTTGGTATTGGAGGCCGCGAACCGCCCGGAGGGTGCCGGAGCCTTGGACCCGACGACTAAACCGGCGCAGTAAGCTACTGCTTGATTCGCTGGCTTGACGCTTTACTTCAATGGCCATAAGTGGAACTAGCTTAACATTATTTGCTCACTCTGGCAAACCTAGGATCTAATTTTTTTTAGGAACTCGGTCAGGTCTTTTATTTTAACCGTGTCTTGGAAGCGGCTCTCCATATCGCGGACAATGACGGTATTCTCGAGCGCCTCTTTTTGACCGAGGATGACAGCGTAGGGGATTTTTAATTTTTCGGCCGTGGCCAATTGGGCCCCGAGCGAGTCTTTGGCCAGCGAATGGGCGATTGGGACCTTGGCCTTGCGCAAGACGTCGATCACCTCAAAACTTTTTAGTTTGGCCTCAAACGAGAGTTGGATAAAAAATACTTTTGGTGTCCGAGCCACGCGGGGACGCAACTTATACTCGGCGATTGCCTCAATGACGCGATCAACACCAATCCCGACGCCAACGGCCGGGACATCTTTTTTACTACCCAAAATGCGAGCCAAATAATCGTAGCGGCCACCACTGGCCAGCGAGAGTGGCTCCACGGCCGTCTCGCCCTCGGCGACTGGCGTGGGAGCGGTCGTAATTTCAAAAACGGTTCGGGAATAATAATCCAAACCACGCACCAGAGTGGGCATCAATTCGTATCTAATACCCATGGTGTCGAGGTACTCGAGCACCTCCTTAAAGTGCTCTCGGCAGTGGGCGCACAAAAAGGCCACTGACTCGGGCGCACCCGCTTTAACGCTCTGACAGTCGGGATTTTTGCAATCAAGCAGGCGCAGGGGATTGGTCTTGAGTCGCTCTCGGCAATCAGCGCAAATATCTTTAACATGCTTGCGGTAGTAGTTGATCAACTCCCGCCGCCAGGCTGGTCGGCAGTCATTATCGCCAATACTATTAATTAGGAGTCGCGGCTCCTTGATCCCGGCCTCGGCTAAAATGGCCAGCGTCAAATTGATGATCGTGGCGTCATTAATACTTTTGGCATGACCCAAAATTTCTAAACCAAATTGTTGGAACTGTCGGTAGCGGCCGCGTTGAGGTTGGTCGTGACGGAAGAACGGACCAAAGTAGTAGAGCATGACCGGTTGGGGCCAGGTCGAGAGGCCGTGGCCGAGATAAGCTCGCATAATGGCGGCCGTACCCTCTGGCCGGAGAACCAAACGATCTCCGCCCTTAGTTTTAAAAGCATACATCTCCTTTTCCACAATATCGGTACTCTCGCCCACACCGCGGCGAAAGACTTCTTCCCGCTCCACCATTGGCGTTTCGATTGGTTTAAAACCATAGTAGACGGCGACTTCAGCCGCCTTTTCCATAAAACCTTGGAAGGCATAAAAATCATCACCCAACAGGTCACGCATGCCCTTGGGCGTTTGCCACAGACCCGCTTTATCACTACTACCAGGAGTAGCTTTTTTCTTATTGGTCGAAGGTTTTTTGGCCATAACTAATTTGCCGCCAGGCTACCGGGCCAGAGGCTAAAATGGCTGACGGGCAAGAGCCGGATCAGGACGCGGCCCTGGATCTCGCGATATTTGACTGGTCCCCAGACGCGAGAGTCGGAGCTGGCTGACCGATTATCGCCCATCACAAAATACTCATCACTCGCGAGCGTTAAACTACCAGGAGCGCCAGCGCTGGCCGGACGACCAGTGGCCTGATTGATCGTCTCGCTCGGTAAACCAATGATCCGTTTGATAAAAAATTTGCTCTCGTCCTTAGGATAGTGGAAGACGATCACATCGTTCCGAGCCGGTGCTTCGAAATGGTAAGATAGTTCGTCCACAATCAAATAATCTCCATCAATGAAGGTAGGGAGCATCGATGAGCCACTGACAATAAATGGCTGCGCCACATAGACCCGGATCGGGACGACGATGACGACAGTGATGATAATAAATTTGACGAGCTCCAACCACGAGCCACCAGCCTTTGTTTCTTCCATACGGAGGCATTTTACTATATATTAATTTATATGTACACCGTTTATGGTTTGGGCAATCCCGGAGCCGAATACAACGGAACCCGACATAACACAGGCCAGTTTGTTGTTAGTAAATTTAAGCCCGGTAAAAAAGCAAAAATTATTTTTGTCAGCGAGTTTATGAATAAATCGGGCCGGGCGGTTAAGTCGGCAAAAAATTTGATCGTCGTCCACGATGACCTAGATCTGCCACTGGGCAAATTAAAAATCAGTTTTGGCCGCGGCGCCGGCGGCCACCGCGGAGTGGAGTCAATTATCCGGGCGCTTAAAACTAAAGATTTTGTTAGAATAAGAATAGGTATCAGTCAAAAAAGAAAACCCGCTACTGAGAAGCAGGTGATCGGCTTTATTTTAGGCAAATTTAAGCCGAGTGAACTGTTAATTTTGAAAAAAGTGGCCAAAAAGGCCGCTTTCGCCATCGACACCGTCATCACCGACGGCCGAGAAGCGGCCATGAGCCAGTTTAATTAAAAATATTAATGGCCGGACGGAGAACAAGTCTCTCGTCCGGCCACTGTTTGTCCGGAAGACCCAAAGGGTTGGGTTGTAGCCCACCCCGGAGTTTATACGGTTTGCTAATTTGCTTACCGTTACCCCGTTAGTTACAATCCGGACTCCTGCTGCCACACCCGTAGCCATATAGTCGCGAGGCGTCCCTCGCTTGTGTTGGGGATCGCCGCGCCTTAAACGCCGCTGGTCCCCATTTTTATCAGTCGACCCCGATTGGCCGAAGGCGCGATCGCAAAGTTGCGGGCGCGTTGCCGTGGGGTTAATCAAAAACGGGTGGTGGTCAGCAAGGTGCTACAGGTTACAACTGGCTCTTGCCGCAGTCCGTGGTTAGCGAGCCGGGCGCGCCGTCGAAGTAATTGAGATCGCGAATTAGAGTAAGCAAGGTGCTTGTTCTCTTCATCAGGATCCTTTCGTTTGTAGTCACCTCAAACTTCAAGGTGCTACCAGTAAGGTAGCATAGTCACAAAATTTTGTCAACGGTCAAGGGCTAGACCGCCTTGGGTTTGAATGACATCGTTAAGCGCTGATCTTTGGGATCAAAAATGTTAATTGTAAAATCGTAAGTTTTACCCAGCTCGAGTTTAGATCTTAAATCGTCTTCGGATTGGAACTCGGAAATGTGGACCAGACCAGCCACGCCCTCCTCAATCGAGACAAGGGCGCCATATTTGTTGTATTTAATCACCACCCCCTTAACGCTGTCGCCGGCCTTATATTTCTCGCCCGCTTCTTGCCAAGGATTTGGTTTGAGGGCTTTGACCGAGAGCGAAATTTTACCATCCTTGATCTCGATCACTTTGGCTTTAATCGTCTGACCAACTTTAAAGTGGTCACGCGGATTCTCAACCAACGACCAATCAATTTCCGAAATGTGGACCAAGCCCTCCAGACCCTCTTCAATTTTGACGAAGGCACCAAAGTCCACTACCCCAGTCACCTCACCCTCCACAATGTCGCCCAAAACATACTTCTCCACAATTTCTTTCCGGCTCTTGGCGTCCAAACTCTTTTCGGAAAAAATTAGTTTCCCTTCTTTGGGATCGGTCCCAATAATTGTTAGCGTTAGTTTAGTGCCGACCAGTTTGATCAGCTCATCCATAATTTTATCTTTATCGCCATCGGGCACCCGCGGATAGTGCTCGGGTTTGAGCTGTGAGGCGGGTACAAAGCCGGTCAAGCCTTGCCAGTCCACAATCAGACCGCCTTTGTTGGCCTCTTTAATATCTAAATCGTAAGTAGCTTTGGCCTTAAGCGCCTTCTCGGCCTCATTCCAGACCAGCGCTTGCTTGGCCTCTTTGAGAGAAAGTTCCCAGTAACCATTTTCGCCCTCGGCGGTGATAACCTTGGCCGTTACCAAATCACCGACGTTAACTTTTTTGATCAAATCACGAGCATTTAAAAACTCTCGACCAAAAATAATTCCCGTCCCAAAGGGAATCACGTCCACGTAGAGAGTCAAACGATCCTTGGCCAAAACCCGACCCTCAACGAGCGAGCCCGGCTCGGGCGGGGTGGCCGACTCACGCAAAAGATCATCCATCAAGCGACGGGGCGCGGCGGGATGCTCCTCTTTAATATCGTTATACTCTTGCTCGGTCATAGTGGCTTGGGGCATTTGTAAAGTATAATGATTAACTGGTAATTGGCAAGGGAATATGCTAAAATGGGCTTAAGATGATCATTAATTACAATGATCTTTCGTTTTTTCGTGTCCAGGCTGGTAACACAGTTTTGGCCTTTAATCCCGGTCGGCGGGCTGGTGGCAAAGCTCACCGGTTTGAGGCCAACGTCATTTTGACCAGTGGTCATGATCAGTCAGTCGCCGATCTTACCCAAGTTACCTTACCGAGCGGAGGTCTATTGATAGATGGCCCAGGTGAGTATGAGTGGCAGGGCGTTTTTATTGAAGGTATGTCAAGTGATGAGGCTAACACCATCTACGCTGTTAGCTTGGATGGTTTGCGGTTGGTCCACCTCGGCACTTTAGCTGGTTCTAACTTAACCGATCAAACAGTGGAGCAGTTGGGGGCGATTGATATTTTGCTTGTTCCCTTGGGTGACGGTAGTAAGCAAGGCCTCACGCCCAAAGCCGCCTCGGCCTTGGTGGCCACGCTTGAGCCGCGCCTGGTGGTACCCTACAGCTTTAGTCCCGATGATAAACTGCTAAAAACTTTTTTGCAGGAGGAAGGAGTTAAAAATGGCGACGCCCAAGAAAAATTAACAATCAAGAAAAAGGATTTAGAAAATAAAGAAGGAGAGATTGTTGTTTTGGCCCAAGCATGAATTATTTAGACCAAAAAAGACGGTTATCAGTGGCAGAGCGCCAAAGGCTGGCTCTTTTATGGGCCGCGATTTTGACGGTGGTGATCATTTTGCTTTGGCTAGGCTGGCTCGGTTTTAAAGCCTGGCTGGTGGCGCCATCGGCCGCCATTAATAGTCCTGGTCCAGTCACATTAATTTTGGAAATTTTAGAAAGAATAAGTCGGGGAGTGGAAAATATTTATGGCTGGTTCAAATAATCCGGAAAATAAAAGAGTCCTACCCGTCGAGATTGTGACGGAGATGAGGGATTCTTACATTGACTATGCCATGAGCGTGATCGTCGCCCGAGCTTTGCCTGATGCCCGTGATGGTCTCAAGCCCGTTCACCGGCGGATTCTCTACGCCATGCACCGCTTAGGGCTCTCGGCCTCAGCTAAACCGCGCAAATCGGCGACGGTGGTGGGTGAGGTGCTTGGTAAATTCCATCCTCATGGCGATATTGCAGTTTATGATGCCTTGGTGCGGTTGGCTCAAGACTTTGCTATGCGTTATCCCTTGATCCAGGGTCAAGGCAACTTTGGCTCAATTGATGGTGATGCGGCGGCGGCCATGCGCTATACCGAGGTGCGCTTGGCCAAACTCTCGGCCGAACTCTTGCGTGATTTAGATAAAGAGACGGTTACCTTTGTGCCTAATTATGACGGAGCTGAACGCGAACCGATGGTTTTGCCCTCGGCGGTGCCGCAACTTTTGCTCAATGGGACGGTTGGTATTGCGGTGGGAATGGCAACCAAGCTCCCGCCCCACAATCTAGGCGAACTGACGGCAGCCCTTGAACATCTTTTGACTAATCCTGATGCTACTAATGATGATTTGTTTGAATTTGTGCCCGGACCCGACTTCCCAACCGGCGGACTAGTCTATGGCGAAAAGGATCTGGCTCACGCCTATGCCACCGGCCGCGGTGGAGTACTGGTGCGGGGTGAAGCCGAGATTGTGGAAACAAAAAATGGCCAGCACTCCATTATTATTAGCTCCTTACCCTACCAGGTAAATAAATCTGACTTTATTGTTAACATTGCTGATCAAGTCCACGAGAAAAAGTTGGACGGCATCCGCGATTTGCGCGACGAATCGGCCAAGCAGGAGATTAGGATCGTAGTGGAACTAAAAACCGGTGCCCAGCCGCAAAAAATCCTCAATGCTCTCTACAAACACACCGAGTTGGAAACAATGTTCCACTACAACATGCTGGCGCTGACGGATGGAGTG
>CAZMXZ010000009.1:0-12052 GCA_964570405.1 uncultured Candidatus Saccharibacteria bacterium
GGATGCGAGCTGGCAATTGATAGGTGATACCAGTGGCTATTGTCACAACGGGAAATTCCGTGGAGAAATTGTGGAAGAACGGATTTTTTCTGCTGCTGCCTCTTGCCTCGATGCCTTGGGGCGTGAGAAGAGGAAACAAAAACGCTGAATCACAAATCCGCTTGGTTGGCGACCCCAACCTCGCGGTTTTTTTATTCAAAAATTGGTATATGATAACGGAATGAAACTTTTGTCAGGACTGACAATGTATAAGTTAATGATGTACTTTTTGCTGGTTCTCTTGGGAGCAGCAGCCATTTTGAGTGCCGTCAAGATTTTGCCTTATAACCCAATAGCAATTGTGGGTCAGACGGTCTTTTTGGTCTTTTTTTGCTGGTACATAAATCAATTTTTAGCTAAATTATTTAAGACCACACCCAATCCCGAGTCACCCGTCATCACCGCTCTAATTTTGGCTGCCATTATGGGGCCGATCAGTCTGGTGACTAGTAATATCGTGATCTTAGCGCTGGCGGCTCTGGCCGCGATGGCCTCTAAATATTTAATTGCCACCAAGCAGAGCCACATTTTTAATCCAGCGGCGTTTGGGGCGGTAGTGGTGGGGCTCCTCGGTTTTCCCTCCAGTTGGTGGATTGGGAGCCCCGCTCTGCTCCCAATAATTTTAATTGGTGGGATTTTGGTGGTGCAAAAGATCAGGCGTTGGCCGCTAGTGATTACTTTTTTAGCGGTCTACTCGGGCTTCCACCTAATCCTCCGTGACCCGGTCCTGGTGCGCCTTAATCCCGCTCTTTTCTTTTTGACTTTTGTGATGTTGATCGAGCCACTGACCTCACCAGCTGGCAAAAAAGAAAGACTGATTTATGGTGGAGTGGTAGCGGCTAGTTTAGTTGCTCTCCACAACCTTGCCCCCAATCTTACCTTCCCCCTAGAACTGGCGCTTTTGGTTGGCAACGTTTATGCTCGAGTAGTGACCAAAGATTTCCGTCAAACTCTAAAGCTGGTCCGACGCCATGATTTGACCCCAAGCATTACAGAATTTTGGTTCCAACCAATCCGTCCAGCTAACTTTATCCCCGGGCAATTTTTAGAATATACTTTGCCGCATCCCAAGCCCGATAGTCGTGGCATCCGGCGCTGGTTTACCATTGCTGCCTCGCCCACCGAGGGTCAAATATTAATCACGACCAAATTTTCGGAAAAAAGTAGCAGTTTTAAGCAGGCGTTAAGAAAAATGAAAATAGGAGATGAGATCACTGCCTCTAAAGTTGAGGGTGATTTTGTCTTACCCGCTAATCAAGCTGACTCAGCTAATAAGCTTATTTTTGTGGCTGGCGGCATTGGCATCACGCCCTATCGCTCAATGATTAAATATTTGTTAGATAAAAATGAAAAGAGAGACATTGTTTTGCTTTATGGCGCTAAAACCGAGCAAGACTTTGTGTTTAAAGATATTTTTGCCGAGGCCGAAGCTAAGGGCTGGCTCAAACCAATCTATGTAACCACGCCCTTAAGTGCCGAGTTAGTGAAGGAAAAAGTACCCGATTGGCACGAGTGCACCATTTACGTCTCGGGCCCGGAGCCAATGGTCGAGAGTTTAGAAAAACAACTATTAGCCATCAGCGTCCCCGACGCCCGTCTCAAGCGCGACTACTTCCCCGGCTACGAGGGATTTTAATGGTGATGGCCTAAGTGCTCAAGAGCCGCTTCTTCTTGAGCTAGTTTGCTGGAGTCAATGGGAGTAGTAGTCTGTTCTCGCATTAAAATTAAAACCGTAATAGCCGTGGTGATCGGCACGGCCAGCACCAAACCAATGCTTCCGATCATTGTCCGGATGATCTCGGTGGCAAAAATTTCTTTATTAATGGTTTGACTAACTGGCACGGCCGTTGATTCTGATAGGAGCAGGAGGAGTGGTAACGACACGCCGACGTAAGCAATGGCCAAAGTGTTGACCAAGGCCCCAATGTGCTCACGGCCAATCCGGATCGCTCGGCTGTAGATAGTCGTTTTAGGCAAATGGGGAGCCACCTGGTGCAACTCTTCCACCGCAATGGCTTGACCAATGGCCACATCATAAAGGACACCCAGCAAGCCAATTAAAATGCCTCCAAGTAGTAGACCCACAAAGTCAATTTTGCCGGCGGTGTCTAGATTAAGGTAAACCGCTTCCTCGGTACTAAAGCCACTCAGGCGGCCCGCTCCCACGGCCCAGTAGGCCAAGGCACCAGTTAAAATTACGGTTATAATCATCCCAATAACGGCAGCGGTGGTTGTTTTATTAAAACCGTGAGTGATGTAAGAGCCAACGATGATAATGAGAGCCGAAACACCGAGGCTCACGAGAATAGGTGAGTAGCCATGGAGAATACCAGGCAGTAAAACATAAATAATCAAAATAAAACTGCCCACCAAACTAAGTAGGCCACGCAAACCCTGGAGACCACCAAAAATAAAAACCAAAACGACAAATAGAATCACAAACCAAAGCAAAGTGGGCAAACGGTCTGGATCAGCCACGCTATAAACTTTTAGCCCACTATCGGTGATGGCGGTGGAGAGATAAAAAGTCTCACCTAATGCCAATTTAATGTAGTCATTATCAAAGGTGATTGTTTGACCCGTTTCGGCACCGGTTAAAATTTTGACTTTAAGCGTTTGATAATTAGTACTAACGTCAGTCCCCGGGACTACCCGAGTACCAGCTTCTGTAATCTCAAGCACTTGAGCCTTGACGATGGTGTTTTGCTCGGTCAAAAGGGTTGAGGTTTGCGCCCAAACTAATCCCAAGGGAAGGAGTAAAAACAGACTAAAAATTATTAGGCAGAAATACTTCATATTGCTCTTGTTTTCATTCTACTATATAATCCACATTTAGATGATTCTAGTTAAACAATCGGAAAGGAAAATCTGATGAGTGCTCTGGTTATTATTGCTTTCGCTACTTTTGTGGCTACCTTGCTCGGTGGACTGTTTGCCCTCCGATTTAAAGACCAACTTCATTTGATTTTGGGCTTTTCGGCTGGAGCGGTGATTGGTGTGGCCTTTTTTGACCTCTTGCCCGAGGCGTTAGAATTGAGTAGCGGTCGTTATGCGTCCAGTACCATCACCACCGTTGTTGCCGCCGGCTTCATTGTTTATTTGGTCTTGGATCGTTTTTTCCACTTCCACACTCACGATGAGAACGAACATAGTTATAATCACAGTGCAAATAATCGAGGCAAGTTAGGTGCCGGCAGTCTCTCTATCCACAGCTTTCTTGATGGGGTGGCGATCGGACTGGCCTTCCAGGTCTCGGCAGCGGTGGGGGCAGTGGTGGCGATTGCGGTTTTGGTTCACGACTTTTCGGACGGAATCAACACTGTTAATCTGATCTTAAAAAATAACGGGCAAAAGAAAGAGGCCTTCAAATGGCTCCTAGTGGATGCCCTCGCTCCGGTAGTTGGAGTGGTCTCTACCTTCTTCTTCACTTTACCTCAGGCCACGCTTGGTTTGGTGCTGGCCATTTTTGCGGGCTTCTTTCTCTACATTGGAGCCAGCGACTTGCTACCAGAGAGTCATCACTCACATCCAACAGCTTGGACGACGATCGTCACCATTCTAGGTGTGGCTGTTCTCTACCTCGCCATCCACTTGGCGGGAGTTTAGTCTCTGTGCTAGATTTGGGCCAGAAGTTCTAAAACATTCTCACAAGGACGGAATATTATGCCACCACAAACGGGTTCCGAGCTCTGGGACCTGCACATCGGACGTTCGACCGGCTTACTGACTCAGTTGGTTGATTTGGATCAACCGACTGTTAAAACTCGGGAAATCGAGAAGAAGTATCGTCTACCTTCCGGGCAAGATGAAGTTGGTCAGGCTATATCCTCGCTCTTCGCTAAAATTGGAGGCTTTGTTGCCTCCGAAAAGTTGCAGGTCGTGGATCTAATCACTTTTGTCGGGATCGATATGTACTATGTGCTGACCAGCGGGGATAAAGAGTTTGTCTTCCGTTATCGCTCGGGGGCCAACCGGCCGCCACAGCTGACGGTCAAGTATCAACTCCAGAAAAATTCTAACATTGCTCGTGGTGAGATCAACCTCGATGTGGCCAGTGCCAATCCCAATATGGTGGTTGCCTTTATGTCGGCGGTTGTGGCTCTCCAACCCCAAGCCCAGATCTGCTTTACGGTTCAACAAAGCGGAGAGATTTGGGTCATTAAGGATCCAGTAAGCGGAAAAAAGGTCGAGATTGTGGTCTATCGGACCAAACGTCTCAATCCCCATCGAATCGATGCTGCTTTTGTGGAAATCGAACCACTAAAGTATGAGGAAGTTGATGAGGCTCTCATGGCCATCGAACGCTATGAGCGGGGATTAGGCTTAAACGATCTGATTTGTAGCTTAAGTATTGCCGAGATGTTTCGGCCCGGCAACGAGCACTTGCTCGGCGGAGAAAAAAAGTAGTACCTACTGACCCAGCAGTCAAAATCGCTGGGTCATTTTATTTTTGCCTCAACACATCCCACAGCGCCGGGTCGCCGCCGCCGTCGATTTTAAATATTGCTATACCACGTAGGCCCAAGCGTTTGGCCAATTTTATTTTGTCCGCAATCGCTTGCCCATCGCTCCACCAAACCAAGTTAAACGGTCGGCGGTCAAAAATATTTAGATTGTTGTTTTGGCTAACAGAAGTGCTCGGCAGCAAATCATTGTTGGAGAGCGAAGGGTCGGTGACGTTGGCGGTGGCGGGAGTAGAGGTCGGGTGGTAGGTAAAACTTAATTCGTCGGCCTGGTTGCGACCGGGGGTCAGACTAAATTGCTGCGCCGTGTCCCAACCATAGCGGGGGTTGAAGTTCCAAAGCAAATCGTAGCGGTAGCCCATAGTCAGCGGCGTGACTTGGTACTCATAACCGTAGGTGGCCACTCCTACCACCAGTTTGCGGGGCGAGATGGTTTGAGTTGCCAGTTTGACCACCTTCTCCACCCAAGCTGGATCGGCCACTGGTGCGTAGGGTCCAGCCGCCACACGGTTGAGCTTGATATCGATTGATCCTTGATCGTAGGTCATCAGGCGCACACGGTCACAGTATTTATTGATGGCCGTGTAGTCGTTGGCGTACTCAATATCAGTCGGGATTGTATCGTAGCGAGAGTCTAGCGGGGTACGAGCCTCAATGGTGCACATTACCCACTTTTGACCAATCGCTTTGTATAATTCTTTTAAAAAAAGTGAGAAGTGGGGGCGAGTAGCAGCCATTTTGCCCTCATAATCTATATCAACACCATCAAAATGATTGTCCCAAATTGTTTTGACGATGGCATCGATGTGCGCCTTCCGTTTGGTCGGGCTGCGCAAAATAGTATCGAGACCTTGGGAGTTGGCTGTCATAACGGTAGCAATCACCCTAATTTTTTTGGCCTTGGCGGCGGCAATCAAACTGGTCCACGGCTCCTCCCTAAAGTTGCCGGCATCATTGAGAGAGCCATCATTTTTAACCGTATAGCCAAAAATATCTAGCTCCTTAAAAGCTCCCAGATGGTTCATCGCCTCCATCGTGCCGGTAGCCGCCCGCCAGTAGGGGATCCAGCCCGAGACTTCCCAAGCCGGCTTGGTGGTGGCGGCCTGAGCTGGCAAAGCCGTCAGCAAAAAAATTAATCCCAACCAATACTTCATAAGCTAATTATAGCAAATAGTGACGGATCAATGGCCCAACTATTTCAGCCGAACCATCCCGCCATGGCCGGGGATGATGTAATCGGCCAGCGCCAAAACTTTTTGGCGACTCTTGTTTAAAGTTTTTTGATCACTAGCCATCGGGTCCCGCTGGGGCGTAAAGTCAGAGTGCCACCAAACATCCCCAGCCACCACGATGGTTTGGCCGTTCGCTTTAACCACTAATGAAGCATGCTCGGGTGAGTGGCCAGGAGTATGCAGAATTTTGACGTTAGGGGAGAGTTTGTAGCCATTGCCTTTGTGATCCTTCCAATCATTACCGTGGTAAGTAAAGAGTGAATCAACGATCGTGGCTTTGGGGAAGAGACCAATGTTGAGGGTGTGGTCAAGGTGATGGTGGGTGCAAAAAACTATTTTGATATCGTCAAATTTTAGGTGCTCTTTTGTTAGAGCCTTTTTTAATACGGCTGATTTGTTGGTTCCCATCCCCGGGTCAACAATAATGGTTGTTTTACTATCACGAATCAGGGTGGTGCTTGGCACCACTTTTGTGCCTCTCACATAACCCTCAATCAAAACTTTAACAGTGGTCATAAATTCTTTACAAAATTCTCTACAGATTCAGCCACCTCTTCCTCATGATTTTCAAAATCGTGATTGCAGTTAGTAAATTGGTGAGCTTCGGTCAGCGGGTTTTCTTTTTTCATTAATTCTAACGCCTCCGTAATCGGGAGCGAAGTGTACTCATGCTCATCACCAATCAAAACTAAAATCGGCACCTTGATTTGGCGGTAATTAGGTAGCTGGTGACTATAAAAAGGCAAACCCTCTTTAACTTTCGAGTCAGGACCAAGGAAATTGATAAAAGAATCAGCGCTTTTAGGCATTACTCCATCGTAACTACCATAAGCATTGCGGGGTAGAAAAGTATCACCCTCGCCTTTGGTCACCAACTCCTGGGCCAGTTTTAAATCTCTTTCCACCTCGGCTTGTCTTTTTGTATCGGGCTGACCATCTTTAAATCGGTGTGAGCCGTAACTGTCGGCTGGAGCAAACAATATTATCGCTGCCAACTTATCAGCGAATTTCCCCTTAGCAGTATAGTAAACGACCTTCTCACACCCCAAACTATGGCCGGAGAGGATTATTTTTTCGTAACCCTTGTCCAGGGCCCAAGCAATCCAACTGTTTAGATCAATCACACAGTCTTCAAAATGCTCAATCGCCGCTCCGCTGTTTTGCCAGCAGTCATAAACGTAAGCGCCTCGGTTTAAACTGGAAAGAAACGAGACTCCCATGGCTGGAAGTTTTTGGCTCAAGACCTCAATAAAATATTCTTCGTAAAAATTGCCGGCGGTGCCTTGAGTATTGATCAATATAGTTTTGCTCCCCGGTGCCTCTTGAAGCAGTCCATAGAGCCACAAGCCGTCCGGCGTTTTAACTTGAACAATTGGATAGGCCATGAAATTGATCTAAGACGTTGTTTTTGTTAGTATAACAATGTTTTGCGGGATCGTCTAATGGTAGGACAGCAGCCTTTGAAGCTGTTTATCTTGGTTCGACTCCAAGTCCCGCAGTAATGGAAAAAAGATTTAAGACATTGGGATTATCAAGTTTGGTAAAGTATAATTAAACATATGGCAAAAAGAGCCAGTCAAGATATTAAAAACAAAAAGTCGCGGTCCCACAAAACCAAAAAGCGCCTCGCGATCAAAGCGGCGATGTTGGCCAGTCGGAAAAAACGCCCTTAGCCCGCATCAGACGACTTAGACGATGAAGCTCAAACACATTAGGGGATGGTTTGTTTCTGAAGAAAGGTTTTTAAAGACGCCAGTCGGGATCTTTTTACTCGGCGCCTTCCTCGGTGAGTTGGCGCCGGACCCTACCGACGCCATTCACTTTTGGCTCCAGCAACATGTTTTGAATAACCCGGCCGTGGCGTCCGCCACGCGGGCCTGGCTTCAGATTTTTGACTGGTACTTTATGAGTGCTCTCTACTTTCTGTTACTACTCATCTTGGCCTACTTCCTCCACATTAAAAAAGTTAACACCGTCAAAAGAATAACGCTAATTGGAGGGATCATTGGGATTGGTGTGGTGGTTGGCCTCTTGGCTCAATTTATTGGTTCTTAAAAATGATCCGTGTCATATTTGTCGATGGGGTGGACAAGCTGGTTGGCCGCGGGGAGGACAGCCGTGCTAAAATTGTGGCATCGTTGTGAGATCAAAAGTAATAATTTTTACCGCACTGGCGATAGGGCTGGCCTTGTTTAATGCCAGTCCAGCCTTGGCGACGGGCGGAGTACCCACCGTGATTGGTTACCAAGGACGTCTGGCCAATGCTAGTGGCGACCTGCTTGGTGGCTCTGGCACCACTTATTATTTTAAATTTTCGATTTGGAGTAATTCAGTGGTTAATACTGGCACTAAACTTTGGCCGAGCGGTGACCCCACCGGTTTCACTGCGACTGTTCGTCAGGGTGTGTTTGAGGTCAACATCGGCGATACCGCTAACGGTTATCCGGATACCCTTGACTATAACTTTAATACCAATCGGGATGTTTATTTGCAGGTGGAGGTTTCGTCCTCTGGCGCGGTTGGTAGTTACCAAACTCTCTCGCCCCGGCAAAAAATTGGAGCGGCGGCTTTTGCTCAATTGGCCGGTGCCGTTAGCGGTACGGGTCCCTCGTCTTTTGGCACCACCACGCCGATTAATAATTCGGTCGTGACGGTGGAGGCGACGAGCACCGGATCAGTCGGTCTAACAGTGCGGGGTATGCTGGGCCAACTGGCCAACCTCTTCCAGATCCAAGATTCCACCGGGGCCAATCTGTTTGTGGTTAATAGTGTTGGTCGAGTTGGGGTGGGCACCTCAACGCCCGATCGGCGTCTGGACGTCCTTGATACCAATAGCTCACCGCAATTACGATTAAGCCAGACCGGCTCTGTTTTTGGGGAGTTTTACGTTGACCCAGCCGGTGATATCCAAATTTCGTCAACCGGGCAAAACGTTCGCCTCCAAGACGAAAATATGTGGGTCTGCTCCGGCGGCAGTTGTGGGGCCAACGCTCCGCCCGAAAATGGCAATTTAATTGTGGAAACGTCGGTAATTCTCAATAACAACTTCCGGATTAAACAAACCGGGGCCTCAACCACTGTAATGTATGATCCCTCGGCATAAAATATTAAAAATTGTGGCCCCGTCCCAGGTTAGGGGAACGGGGCCAGTTTAACGTGGGGATGGAGCAGTAATATAGGGCAAAAATTCTTTTGGCGGCAAACGCCGGACCGGGTCCTGGTCAAGCCAGTGGTCAGTCGGCTTTTTACAGGGCCGGCAAGTATGGATCTCTGTTTCTCCTTGCTCCAGCTTTACCATCCGGCGGTAAGAAACGCCAACCAAAGGTCGGCCACACCGGGCACAATGATCAAAAGCTCTCATAAGCAATACCTCCGGGAGTATCTTGCCTGATCTAGCAAATATTGCAAGTCTGTGCTAGAAATGCTTTAGATCAAGAAAACAAGAAGGTCTTTGTGAGAACACTTTGTATTGCGCTCTTACTAGCCATTGTTAACACAACGATAGCCCGGACGACCAGTGCCCCCCTGGCAGCGATTGCCACGCCAGTGGCGGTCTCCAGAACCTTTTTTGAAACGACAGAGACCCTAAAATTGACTGACCAGCCGACCTCTTATCCGGTTAAGATTTTTTGGATCAAGGTTGATAAGGATTGAGGAGGTAACTGATGAAGGTCTTGATTGCTTCACCCAACAAGTTGGTAGCTCAAGATATCGTCGACATGCTGGCCACCAACTGCTTGCTGGAATTTGTGATCGTCGAGAGTGTCAACGAAGCTTTTGGCTGGTTGAGTAGTGAGCTCATTGATGTGGCACTGATGGACCTGGCCTTACCTGACCTCGATCTGGTTGATACGATCGCTGGTCTACGATTGCTTGGGATCAAATTCCGGCTAGTCTGGTTTGCCTCTCATGGCCGACGGATCGACCCGCGTTTACCGGCTGGAATTGATGTTTTGCTCTGGCCTGACGAGCGTCCCAAATTGTGGCAACGATCACAAGCCTGGCTTAAGCCACGGATCAGTGGCCTTTACTACCAATCTCTTGAGCGGAAAGTTCCGCCGTGCTGAATCCCTCTCAGCACGGCTTTTTTGTCTAGCTCGACAAAAAGTAAAAAATATGTAAGTAATGTGAGCAGAAATAATTCATCACAGGAGGTAAAAAGTGCATTACATTCTGTTGCTCGACAGTGAGAAAGATCGTCGGCAAGTGCTCGAGGATCTCATCAAACAAGTCGGCGGCCTAAAGGTCGAGGTCATCATAGTCGCGAATTATGAGGAGTTATTGCAACAGCTTGATCATCACACCTACGCTCTGGCCCTGATCAATCCCCGAACGCTCTATCAAGGCGGCATTGACGAGCGTCTGATTTACCAGACTAAGACCAAAAAGTACGGCCGTCACTGCGAGATTTTTTTTGTTGTTAGCAGTTTGATTGATCTTTTGGCTACCCCGGCCGGCTTTAAAGCTTTTTTGTTCCCGCCGGAAGCGCATCTTTTGCAGGAAGAAATCGAGGCCCTGATCCGTCGAGGATTTTTGGTGCCGCGATAGTGGGGAGCACCGTCACCCGGTGCTCCTTTTTTCTTTTCCCGTTGTTTTTTGGTAGAGTTAGGCGGTGGCTAAAAATTTGTTCAAATTACAAAGTAAATTTAAACCGGCCGGAGACCAGCCGGAGGCGATTAAAGAGTTGGTCGCGGGCTTAAAAAAAGGTTATCGCCACCAAACGCTTTTGGGCGTAACGGGTTCGGGTAAAACTTTTACCGCGGCCAATGTCATTGCTGCCGTCCAAAAGCCAACTCTCGTCATTGCTCACAACAAAACCTTAGCGGCTCAACTGGCCCAGGAGTATCGCGATTTTTTCCCCGCCGCCGCTGTCCACTACTTTGTGTCTTACTACGACTACTATCAACCGGAGGCCTACCTACCCACCACTGACACGTATATCGAGAAAGATGCCTCAATTAATGAAGAAATTGAGCGCTTGCGTCACGCTTCAACTCAAGCCTTGCTGACCCGGCAGGATGTTATTATCGTTGCCTCCGTCTCGTGCATCTATGGCTTGGGTAACCCTAAAGAGTATGCCAAAGAGCATCTCTTATTAAAGCGCGGGCAAAAAATAAATCGCAGCCAGTTGCTAACCGAGCTGGTGGCGTCTTACTACACCCGGACTAATGCCGATCTCAAGCCCGGCACCTTCCGGGCCGTTGGTCAGTCGGTAGAGGTGATGCCGCCGGGCGAGCGCCAAATTGTTAATTTAAAATTGGCTGGGGATGAGATTAAAGAAATTTTAATTATTGACCCCATCTCGCGCTCTGTTTTGGAGCGGCCCCAGCAAGCCTTCCTTTTCCCGGCCAAACATTTTATTACTAATGACGATGAGCGGCAACGGGCCATCGCCACCATCAAATTAGAACTCGAGGAGCAACTAAAGAAGCTAACTATAGCGGGCAAGCTCTTGGAAGCCGAGCGACTTAAACGTCGGACTAACTATGACCTAGCAATGATCAAAGAGTTGGGCTATACCAGCGGGATCGAAAATTATTCACGCCATTTAAGCGGCCGCAAAGCCGGCGAAGCTCCTGATACTCTTCTCTCCTACTACCCCTCAACAAGCTCGGGGCAAGCTGATTTTTTAACCATTATTGATGAGTCACATGTGACGATCCCACAAATCCGCGGGATGTTTGCCGGCGACGAGAGCCGGAAAAAAGTATTAATCGAGCATGGTTTTAGATTGCCGAGTGCCCTTGATAATCGGCCGCTCAAATTTAATGAATTTAATGAGCGGGTCGGCCAAATTATTTATACTAGCGCCACGCCAGCTGATTATGAGCAAGAAAAGTCGGATCAAATTGTTGAGCAGATTATCCGGCCAACCGGCTTGGTTGACCCGGCACTCGCTCTCCACCCCGTCACCGACCAGGTACCACACTTTATTAGCGAAGCCGAAAAAGAAATTAAAAGTGGCGGCCGAGTGCTGGCTACAACTTTAACGAAAAAAATGGCCGAGGACCTGGCCGAATATCTAAAAGGTAAAAAGATAAAATCAGAATATTTGCACAGTGATGTTAAAACTTTGGAGCGGATCAAAATTTTGACCGATTTTAGGAAGGGAAAGTTTGATTGCTTGGTGGGAGTTAACCTCTTGCGTGAGGGTTTGGATTTGCCCGAAGTCTCGCTGATTGGGATTCTTGATGCCGATAAAGAGGGGTTTTTACGCTCTGACGTCTCGCTGATCCAAACCATTGGTCGCGCCGCCAGAAACGTCGCCGGCCGCGTCATCCTCTATGCCGATACGGTGACCGGCTCGATGAAGCGGGC
>CAZMXZ010000010.1:0-12009 GCA_964570405.1 uncultured Candidatus Saccharibacteria bacterium
AAAGTCGTCCTGACTCTCTAGGTAAAGGGAGGCCCAAACAACCGGCTTGGGCTCGCTATAGCCTGGAATGGGGATGGCCGTTGACCCGACCGGCCGCAAAGTATCGCCGACCCGACCGACCCCTGGCTTTTTTAGCCCAGTCACTAAGTAACCAATTTCCCCCGCTTTCAGTTCTTTAACGGGCTGATAGTCGGGGGTAAAAATGCCGCTCTCCAGCACACCAAATTTTTCACCCGCGGCGGCAAAGGCTAGTTGATCCCCAGCTTTAAAAATCCCATCAAAGACCCGCACAAACACGACCACACCGCGGTGAGCTAAAAAATTAAAATCAAAAATTAGTGCCCGGGCCTGATTCTCAATCGTTCCGCTCGGCCCTGGCAAGCGCTCAATAATAGCTGTCAAAAGTTCATCAATCCCCGCCCCCGTGCGAGCCGAGACCAAGATAATTTGATCTGCCTCAATGTTTAATAAATTACTTAACTCTTCGACCGCCTCCTCGACGCGAGCCTCCTTCATATCAATCTTGTTGACGACCGGAATGATCGTCAGATTTAGCTCGCGAGCCAAACCTAAAACCGACAGAGTTTGGGCCTGGATCCCTTGGGTCGCATCAACTAAGAGAATCACTCCCTCAACCGCCTTGAGGGCCCGCGACACTTCATAAGAAAAGTCGACATGGCCCGGCGTATCAATCAAATTTAGCTGATAAATTTGATTTTGATATTTGTATTCCAGTCGGACCGGCTGCATTTTAATGGTAATGCCCCGCTCGCGTTCTAGATCCATCCGGTCCAGCGTTTGCTCGCGCATTTTCCGCTGCTCCAAGAGCCCAGCTTTTTCTAACAATCGATCAGCGAGCGTTGATTTGCCGTGGTCAATGTGGGCAATGATAGAAAAGTTGCGGATGTTGGTCATAATTTTTCTGGCCCCGGCTGGAGCGTCTCGACTCGCCAAAAGCGGCGTTGCAAGGCGGTTGTTACCTCCTCCCACTCTTTGTTACCAAGAGTCCGGAAGATGATAGCACTAACCAAAAGTCCTAGTAGCCCCCCCGACAACCCCTGGCTCAAGACTCGCCAAAATGTGTCGAGACCAAACTCCGCCGCCAAAACATTGAGCGCCAAATAGGTTGTGCCGGCACCAGCCACGGCCCCTAAAATAACCTGCCAGATCATCCGGCCAACAGCTGGCGGTGTCGCCCCAAAATCAGTTTTAAATGTCTGCCAGTGGAGCCAGAGATTGAACCACAGCCCCAAGGTAAAGGCTAGTGGTAGCATCAGCACACTGGCACCAACTAAACCATCGACCCGGAGCAATTTAACAAACTGGAGAGCAATCGGGGGGAAAGTATTAAAAACCCACAAGAGAACAAAGGCCAAAATAATAATCACAACGGTCGCAATAAAATTGATCAGGAGTGGTCGCCTCGTTTGGCCGGCCGCGTAGTAAGCTCGAACAAAAAGGAGGATCAGACTTTGAGCTGTGGTCGACAGCACAAAGAGCGCGAGCACGGCCGCCGTCAGTCGAGTGGCCGACCAATCAAACGAGCCACTGCCCAAAACTACTCGGACTAAGTGGGCTCGCAAAACGACCGCAAACGCCGTCACCAGAAATGACCAGAAAATAACTTGCCGAGCGGCCACAAAAAAATGATTCCGGAATTCTTCTCGATCCCCACGCTTAAAAATCTGGACCATGACGGGGAAGGTGGCCACCGCATAACTGACGCCGATCAAAGCATAGGGCACACCTTGCAGATTGTAGGCCAAATTAAAGACCGAGACGGAGCCCGGGGTAAGCCAAGTGGCAAGCGCCACCAAGGCAAAAAGAGCAATCTGTTGGCTGGCCAAGGTTAAGGTCCGGGGGATGGAGATACCAATAATCTGCCATAACTCCCGACCCTGCAGTTGCCCCGTCAGCCGAGGCCAAAAGCCAAGTGACCAGAGGCTAGGCAACTGAATACTTAAATGGAGAAGAGCTCCCAGCACCACTCCCCAAGCCAAACCAGTCAGACCAAAAACCGGGTAGAAAAAAACAATGCCAAAAATAATACCAAGATTGTAGAGGATCGGACTAAGAGCATAAACAAAAAACTTTTTGTAAGCCTGGGTGATGCTCCCGGCTAAATTAGAAAGTCCAAGGAGAAGGGGCGACAAAAATAACCAGCGCATCAAGTGAGCCACCGCGAGTTGGTCGGCCGGACTAAAGCCGGGGGCCGACAGTCGGGCCAAGAGTGGAGCCAAGAGTCCAAGCACCACCGCCACGCTAATCATCAGCAGACAAAAAAAAGTAAAGAGTGAATCAAAAAGTCTCTTGGCTTCGTCAGTCTTTCCCTCCTGCAGACGATTAAACAAAAAGGGGATGATGATCGTCACCGAGACCAAGGAGCCCACACTCACAAAAACTAAGTCCGGCACCCGAAAAGCGTTGTAGTAAATATCGAGCGTCCGCGAGGCGCCAAAATGAGCCGCCAGTAGACGATCACGCACTAAGGCCAAGAGTTGGGCGCCAAAAGTCGAGAGGGCTAACAAAAAAGCCGCCTGATGGAGGCCGCCAATTTCCTGGTGGAGCCAGCGGAAGAGGTTTCTGACCATAACTAGGGCTTACTAGTCGTAGCCTTGCCGGCGCTACCCGTCAGACTTTTGACTAACTTTTGTAATTCTTGATTACCCGGATTGGTCTTAAGCAAATTGGTAAATTGGGCGAGCGCCCGGTCCCGATCATTAAGTCCATTGTAACTTAGGCCCAAAAAATATTGAGCGTTGGCGTTGGCTTGACCGGGTGTGAGATCAATCGCTTTTTGCAAATCTTGGGCGGCGGCCGAGTATTGTTTAGCCGAATATTCTAAAACCCCCAATTGGAAGTAAGCATTAGGATCAGTCGGTGCCACTTTGACCGCCTGCTGCGCCCGATCGATGGCATCGGCTAGTTTGCCCGCTCGGGCATCGAGCTGAGCCAGCAAAAATAGGGCATCCAAATAATTTGGCTTAAGATTGAGAGCCTGGTTAAGAGCTTGCTCCCCGGCCGCTTGATTGTTGGCGGCAATTTCCAACCGGCCCAGGTAAAGAGGCAAAAGCGGATTGGTGGGATTTAGAACGAGCGCCTGTTGATACATATTTTTGGCTGCCTGATATGATTGGTTGACGCCCAAGGTCACGCCGGCTTCGTAAACTTGGCCTAGGGCCAAATAATTTTGGTAATTCTTAGGATTAAGTTTAATCGCTGCCTGGCCAGCCGCCACTGCTCCATTCCAAGCCGCCTGCAAAGCGGCCTGTGTCTCGGCACTTGGTTTAGGATTATTACCATTAGCTGTTACCACCTGCTGAAGCCCAGCCAAATTAATCGTCACCAGTGAGCGTTCATAAAGATCGTTGTGATCAAAGATGAGGGCCCGCGTCGTCAGTGTTTTGGCCTCAGCCAGATTGCCGGCCGCGGCCGCCACCACCGCCTGGTCAAAAGTCCAAGCGCCAGCCAAGCGCCCCAAAGCACCAACGAGGGTGGCGATGACGATAATAAATAGAGCGAGATTAACAATCCAGCCAATTGTTTTAGTCCGAGCATTTTGCCAATCAAAGACCCAAACTTTTTCGCTCATCACGCTACGGCTCGCCGCCAAGGCCAAACCGGTCAAAGCTAAAGTCATTATTAAAAGTACAGCATCAGGATTATAAAAAGCTAAGGCTAACCACAAATATAAGGCCGGACCCCAGGCCAGGAGGGCCAAGTTGCGCCTGGTACTATCACCGTCCCGATGCCGCAAGCTCCTCCAGGCGACTAAAGCTAAGTTGATGAGCCAAGCCAGCCAGGCTACAACGCCCAATACCCCGACCGTCACCAGGAGAGTGGCCAGCCAACTGATGCCATTACTAAAATCAAAGGACCAAAATTGACTATCTAGATTAACGGCCAGCGGTTTAAACTTGGCCCACGCTAAACTAAATTGGGCCGGACCCGAGCCAAGCAAGGGGTTAGCCTTAAACTCGGCCGTGGCAACACTCCAGGTCGAGAGCCAGGAGGGTCTGACCTCAATTGTCGCGATACCTAAGTGATCCTGGATAGCGGTTAATTGTCGGGACAGAGCGGGGACAGTAAATGAGATTAAAGTTAAAAGGGCCGTTAATAAAGTTAGCCACATAAGCGGGCGCCAAATCTTATTACCACCGCTTGAATAACCACCAGCGGTCACCAAAATCAGAGAGAGAAGTGCCAAGATAGCAATGATGAGCCAAATAACATAAAAGTTGGCCAGAACCACACCAAGAGCCGAGACTAGCACCACCAACCACAAGACCGAGCGCAGCTTGGGGATCTCGCGCCAACTAAACAAATCTAAGAGCAGGATTGTGACATACAAAACCAAGCCCAAAAACCAGGCCCAGGAGTTCCACTTACCGATCAGGTTAAAAGCACCGTTGAGGAGTGAGGCGGAAATTAGGTGGAGCGGAGTGTGGGCCGTCAAAGCGACCAAAATAAACCAGCCAATCTGCCATAAGCAAACGGCGCCCCCGACCAAACTCAAACCTAAATAAAAGTTGACCAACCGCGGTCGCGAATCAAAAACACGACTAACCAAATAGCACAAGATCAAACCGGCGGTAATAAAGATGACGCTATCAACTTCGCCGTTTGTCCCCAAGATCGAGTGGAAGTAGCTGCCAGAAATAAGGGCCGACAATTTGCTGACCACAATGATCGCCACGGCCGAGAGCCATAAGTAACTCTGAGGAATAACTATTTTCTTATCGCGCCAAATTTGGGCGAGCACCAAGACTAAACAAATAGTCAAGAAAACAAAAAAGAAAACTTGTTTAACCAGTTCTAGATTAAGGGCACTGCCCGGCCAAACAAAAAATGGCACCAGGGGCAAGAGCAAAAGACCGCCTGCCATTACAACATACATGGCATAATTTAGCCACCCTTTACTCATCGGCTCCGCCTCCATATAATGCCTATTATAATAAATCGATGGCAAAAAAGCTAATCACTATCAAGTTGGCAGCCGAGATCCTGGGGGTATCGGTGGAGACCCTGCGCAATTGGGACAAGACGGGCCGGCTCAAGGCCGAGCGGGGCAAAAAAAACAGTTACCGCCTCTACGACATCTCGGCCCTAGAAAAATATGCCCGCGATAGCGGTCTCAAACGTCGTCTCCCAGCCAAACTCAAATTAGTTGCTTAAACTAAAAGAACGAGGTCGAACCTCGTTTTTTTAGTGGTCTGGTAGTCGTAAGCCGAATTCTGTTTTAATAGCTATTTATCTGGACCCGATATTACTATCGCGGTTCGAGCGGCACTTCCCGATAAATCGGGACACGGCCTTGCACTCGGGTAAGGATTTAGCACGTTTCAGCCGGACTTAACCGGGTCGTTTCTGTTCGCACCTCTATCCCGCTTGGCGGGACGACGGGCGTTACCCGCTACCTGTTCCAATACTATCCGCCTAGGGTGGATAAAACTGGATAAGTGTTCGGACTTTCCTCTCACGATCAACCTCTCGACTAATCGGAGCAGCTAAACACTACCAGACCGTTGCTATTATATCAGAAATTTACCCTCGGTCAAGAGCAACCACCGGAGGAGGTGCCACACTGGGCACAAGTTAGGCAAGTGCCAGTGCGAGTCATCATCCCGCCACAATATTTGCAAACTGTCTCGGCCGGCACATGGATAGTCTTTGGTTCGGGCACAATCAATTCTGGTTCGCTCAACTCACTACTCTCCGCCGTCACTTGTGGCATGTGCCGTTGCATGCCAAACTCGCCGAGCTCCTCGTCAGTCAAAAAGCGCAGCGCCAGGAAGCGGAATATATAATCAACAATTGAGCTGGCGACTTGGATGTCGGGATTTTCGGTAAAGCCGGCCGGCTCAAACCGACTATGGATAAACTTGTGGCAAAGGGCCTTAAGCGGCACCCCATACTGCAGGGCAATCGAGGCCGAGATGGCAAAGGCATCAAGCAGACCCGAGAGGGTGCTCCCCTGTTTGGCGATACTAATAAATATCTCAGCCAAGCCATCACCGTCAAAAGCGCTGTAGGTCAAATAACCTTTGTAGCCACCGATCACAAAGCGGTGCGTCTCGGACTGGTGGGTGGCGGCTAGGCGCCGACGAGCGGCGGGAGCCGGCGCGGCCTCATCAACTTTTTTATTACTGTGAGCTGTTTGCAGTGGCTGTGACGCTTTAGAGCCATCGCGGTAAACGGCAAAGGCTTTGATCCCAAGCTCCCAGGCCATTTGGTAGGCCTCGCCAATTTCCTCCTTGGTTGTCTCATTTGGCATATTAAAAGTTTTGGAAATGGCACCTGAGACAAAGGGCTGGATCGCCGCCACCATTTTGACGTGACCTTGCCAGGCAATCGAGCGAGTACCACCAGCTGGTCGAACAGCACAATCAAAAATCGCCAGGTGTTCGTCTTTAAAATTGGGCGCTCCTTCCACTGTGCCGTGATCTTTGACCCAGGCCACAATGCTTTCTATCTCACTTGGGCTGTAACCAAGTTTAAGCAAGGCCGCCGGTACTTCGTGATTAACAATTTTTAGCCAGCCACCACCCACCAGCTGTTTATTTTTAACCAGCGTAAAATCGGGTTCCACACCGGTGGTGTCGCAGTCCATCATAAAACTGATCGTGCCGGTGGGAGCAATCACCGTCACTTGCGAGTTGCGATAGCCATTTTTCTCTCCCAAGTCTTTGGCCTTGCCCCAAATACTCTGGCTCATGGCCGCTAGGATGGCGTCATCCAATTGATCGGTCTCAATTTGTTTGGCCGCTACTTGATGTTGATCGATCACCCGGAGCATCGGCTCACGATTGATAACAAAACCGGCAAAGGTGCCCTGCTTGCCAGCCAATTCGGCCGAGAAGCGGTAGGCCTCGCCGCTCATTAGTGAGGTAATGGCCCCAGCCCAGGCCCGGGCTTGATTTGAGTCATAAGGCAAACCCTTGGTCATCAGGAGGGCCCCTAGGTTAGCAAACCCAAGCCCCAGCTCGCGGTAGTCGTTAGCTGTTTTAGCAATCTTTTCGGTCGGGTAACTGGAGCCACTAACCAAAATATCTTGAGCTAGAATAAAAATATCTACGGCTTGGCAAAATTCTTTAACCATAAAGGTGCTATCGGGGCGCAAAAACTTGAGCAAGTTGATCGAGGCCAAGTTGCAAGCCGAGTTATCCAGATGCATATACTCGGCGCAGGGGTTGCTGGCATTAATCCGGCCAGTGTTGGGGCAGGTGTGCCAGTGGTTGATGATCGTATCAAACTGCACCCCTGGATCGCCGCAGACCCAAGCCGCCTCGGCAATTTGTAAAAGTAAGTCGCGAGCTCGGTAGGTCTCGGCCACACCACCGGTGGTGCGATAACGAGTTTGCCACGGCCCACCAGCTTTAACTGCCGCCATAAACTCATCCGTTAACCGGACCGAGTTGTTAGCATTTTGGAATTGGATTGAGGTCCAGGCCTCGTTATTTAAATCGCTCATGTCATAACCAGCGGCGGCTAGAGCGTGGACTTTTTTCTCTTCCTCCGCTTTGCACCGAATAAAGTCGAGCACATCAGGGTGATCAATGTTTAGGACTACCATCTTGGCCGCCCGACGAGTGGTGCCGCCAGAGCGGATCATCCCGGCCACCGCATCGGCCCCGCGCATAAACGAAACGGGACCAGAAGATTTACCACCCTTCGACAGTGCCTCGGACTTAGCCCGCAGATTAGATAAGCCAACGCCAGAGCCGGAGCCACCTTTAAATATCATCCCCTCGGTATTGATCCATTCCAAAATGCTCGGCAAATTGTCGTCGACCGACAAAATAAAACAGGCCGAGCATTGCGGCGTGGGCGAGACGCCGACGTTAAACCAGACCGGCGAGTTGAATGATCCTTTTTGGTAAATTAAAAGATGATTAAGTTCGTCTTCAAAAATTTGCGCCTGGGCTGGTGTAAAGTAGCCGAGTTTAGTCCCCCAGTTACGGATTGTACTCGTTACGCGGCTGATCATCTGACGAGCGCTTGTTTCGCGAGTCTCAGTGCCCAAAAGACCGCGGAAATATTTGGAAGCGGTAATGTTAATGGCATTCTCCGACCAAAAATCCGGGAACTCAACACCCCGTTGTTCAAAAACTTTTTTCTCTCCACTGCCAATGACGGCGTCGGTGGTGATCCAATTAACTTCGTCTAGTGGTGAAATCCCAGCTTTAGTAAATACTCTAGTCAGCCTTGACCGAGAGCCAGTTTTATTGGTCTTAACTAGAGTCGAGTCCGCCTTCACCTCTTTATTTTACTCCCCCCACGGGGCCTGCCAACCGTCACAAACTGGGGACAATGGCACTATCTCCCACCCTTAGGTCGTGGCTCCCGGCCCAGCCGGCGGGGAGCTCTAAGACGTAGCTGGCGGGGATGGGTGGAGTGTAAACCTCGGGGTAAGTGGCAGGCGAAATGTTGGGGGCGATGTAAATCACTTGCCAATTTTGGTCCAGCCAGATGATGTCGATGGCAAAATTCATTTCCTTCATCCAAATTCCCCACCGATCAGGGTGAGGGAAAATAAATAGCATCCCCGCGTTAGGGGCTAAACGGCTCCGGCCACTCAAACCGCGCTCTAGATCAGCCTCGCGGCTAACGACTTCAACATTAATCTTGGTTCCCGCTAAAGTAACTGTCGAATTTGTTTGCCGAAAAATAAGCAGCCCAAGCAAAATAATCAAAACTAAACCGCTCCAAACAATTATTTTACTAGACTTCAATTTTAGAAAAGAGGTAACTACCAATCCAAATAAAGAGGAGACTAATTAGGGTCAGGGCTAAAATGTCTGTCCCCAAACCAAAGTGTGACGATTTGATCAAAATGGCGCGGAAGGCGTCAACGCCATAAGAGAGTGGGTCGAGCCGCGCCACCATCACCAACCCCGCCGGCAAAACATTTAAGGGGAAGAGAGCACCGGAGAGGAAAAAGAGCGGCATGACTAAAAAGTTCATAATCAGTTGGAAGCCCTGCATATCTTCCAGTCGCGAGGCGATGGCCGTGCCGAGGGCGGTAAACATTAAGCCGACCAAAATCATTATCGGGATGATGGCCGGTACCAAAATCCAACTAACCGGTCGGAAGCCAGCGATGATGGCAATTATTAAAACCAAAAAACCCTGCCCGGCGGCCACCGTCGCTCCTCCCAGTGTCCGCCCCAGCATAATATTAAACCGCGAGACCGGCGCCACCATTGTCTCTTTTAAAAAACCAAATTGTCGATCCCAGATCACTTCAATACCAGAGAAGATGGCGGTAAAAATAATCCCCATCCCAATAATCCCCGGGGCCAAAAATTCTAAATAATTCCCCTGCCCGGCTCGTTCAAAAATTGGTCCAAAGCCGTAACCAAGGGCGAGCAAAAAAAGGACCGGCTGGCCGAGCGAACCAATCATCCGCGAGCGCGAGCGCAAGTAACGTTTGATTTGCCGGAGCCATAGGATATAAATTGTTCTCATCTTACGCTAGCGTTTAGTCCCCCGCCAAATTTTCATATTCTTTCGGAGCTGATCGACCATCCCACTCTCTTCGGTTCTAATCTGATGGCCAGTCAGCGAGAGAAAAGCTTCTTCCAAACTAGTCTTGCCGGTCTGACTTTTAAGTTCTGCCGCCGTCCCGGCTGCCACAATCACGCCGTGATCAATGATGGCAATCTTCTCGGCCACTCGATCGGCCTCCTCCATATAATGAGTAGTAAAAAAGACGGTCAATTTTTCTTTCTCATTCAAGTCCTTAATGTAGTTCCACATATGATTACGCGTTTGCGGATCAAGGCCAAGCGTTGGCTCATCTAAAAATAAAATTTTGGGATGATGGAGGAGGCCCCGCGCAATCTCCAGCCGACGCTTCATCCCACCCGAGAAGTGTTTGACCAAATCATCGGCCCGGTCCCACAAGTCAACAAATTTTAACAATTCGAGAATTCGAGCCCGGCGCAAATCAGGCGGTACGTCATAGAGCACACCATGGAACTCCATATTCTCCCGCGCCGTCAGGTCGTCATCAAGACTCGGATCCTGAAAAACAATGCCAAAGGAGTGCCGAGCTCCGTCCGAATCGGTTAGAGGATTATGACCATTGACGAGCATTGTGCCGCTAGTGGGGCGGAGTAAGGTGGTGAGCATTTTGATCGTGGTTGATTTGCCGGCGCCATTAGGTCCGAGGAAGGCAAAGATCTGGCCCGTTGGCACCGCAAACGAAATATCTTTGACGGCCGTAAAGTCGCCAAACTTTTTGGTTAAGTTTTTGACCTCGATACTGTTCATCCCGTTAGACCTGCCGATTATAATATTTTTGGAGTGAGAGGAAAAGAATGGTCAAAGCAAAACCGGTTAGGGCCATCAATGGGATCGTCACGTAGCCTAGCTCAAAGACGTAGCGCTTGGTGCAAGAAACACCAAGACCAAAAGCTTCGCAGGGCAAGATCGATTGGCCACCATAATAGATCCAATTGTGGTAGAGCGAGATGAGAGTGCCGATGCCGGCCAAGACTAAACCGTAGTCGACAATTTTATAATCTTTTCGATGCCAGGCTAGTCCTAAGAGAATAACCTGCGGATACATAAAGATTCGCTGGTACCAGCACAGGTCGCAGGGTGGGAAGCCCACAATGTTGGAGTAATAGAGACTGGCGGCTGTCGAGCCCAAGACCACTAAAAAAGCTAGGGCCAAACCGTGCTGACCGATCTTAGTCACAACAAATTTTCTTGACTGGCTAAATAATAAGCTAACTAAAACCGCCGCCAAAAAAATGTGGCCGGCCAGCGTAAAATAAGCCAGAATTTGATTAACGGTCTCGGTCATGACTATTTGGCAGTCGTGGTAGCCGTACTAGAAGCGGCACCAGGCAACTGGCAGCTAGTCTTGGCCGCTAAATCAGCTAGAGGTATCTCGCCCGTCAGTTGCGACCCATCGGCAAAGATCCAGGTCGGGTAGCCGCTAATTTTTTTGTCTTTACAGATTTGGGTCTGGCCCTGACCATCAGGCGTCGAGCATTCCACATAGGGCAATAGTTTGGCCGAGCTGCCAAACATCTTTTTTTGATTTTGGCAGTGCGGGCACCAAAAAGCACCATAAAAGGTTGCCCCCTTATCTTTAAGACACTGCGCAAAGCTATCTAAGTTGCTCGGTCCACTAGCCGTCTGACTACTAGACCACCAAACTACTCCACCAATAATCACCAGGGCGCTCACCACCCAGATCCAGACCTGACTTGAACCTTTGGTCATATTTATTCCTAGTTAAAAGTCACTCCTAAAGGCAGGGCAAAGAGATTGCTATAGACCGTCCAGGGGGTACAGGTGTAGTCAATCGGCTGATTCATATTTGGACCACCATTGATCGCACCAGTACTGGGAGCCTGGGCCGTTGGTGTCCGGTAGCCTCGTGTCATACCGTCGATCCAAAGATAAATGTTTTTCCCATCGTTGATCAAGTGTGACTTGGTCGTAGTGCCAGCCACCACGGTGGTAAAGTCGCCCCGCATTTTACCATTAGTAACATAAACTGTGCCATCGTTTTTGCCGCCGTTGGCATCAGTCATGGCAAAACTGCACTGAATCGGCGTTTTGGACGAGAGCAAACTTTTGATCGTACCATTACCGGCCGTTCCGCTGGTTTTGGTTTGAGTCGCGGTGGTGGCAGGGCTCGTTGACGTAGACGTATTATTATTGGTCATCGTCCCGTGACTATACCACCACCAGCCGCCAATAATTACTAAAACAATAACGGCAATCACAATACCTTTATTCATAAAAGCTAAAATTAAATTTATAAAGTCACCGGCTTAATCTTAAACCTAAGCGACTACTTTGTGCAAGGCCCAGTTAACCAGGGCCAGGATGATGCTAAAGAGCACGGCCCACCAAAAGCCGGCCACCACAAAACCAGGAACAATGTAGCCCACCAGCAAAACTAGTAAGCCATTTATCACCAGCGTAAACAGTCCAAGTGTCAAAATGTTTATTGGCAAAGTCAAAATAATTAGGATCGGCTTGATC